>JAGWVG010000209.1 GCA_018970965.1 Alphaproteobacteria bacterium
CTGTAGTGGCTACAGGGTTTTTAATACTGTAACGACTCAAAAGCCATCTTGCAAGGACATCCATGAAGCACGCCAAAACCGATGAATCCAAAAGCAATCACTCCTGCGGGTGTGGAAGTTCCTGCGGTCCTGAATCCATTGCAATGATCCAACCCAAGCCTGAGCCAGCAGGCATCCCGGTTTTCCGCATCCCCACCATGGACTGCGCGGCTGAGGAGGGCGAGATTCGCCACGCCCTGGCAAAGCTTCCGGGCCTTCGCAGCCTGAGCTTTCAATTGGGCGCGCGGACGCTCGCAATCGATGCGCCTCCGGAATCCATTCCCCAAGCGTTGGACGCCATCCGCAAGGCGGGATTCAAACCCGTCCCATTGTCGGACTCCACAGCGCAAGACGATGATCACGATCACACGGGTCACGACCATCATCACGATCACAACCATGGCGGCTTTGCGCTTCCAGAAGGCTTGCCTCGATACGCATTGGCCTTGCTTTTGGCCTTGGGCGCCGAATCGATTTCCTTCTTTGCCCCGCAATCATTGACCTTCTCGGGAATCGGCATGGCCCTTGCAGCCGCTGCCATTGGATTGGCTGGGTTTTCGACCTACGTGAAAGGCTGGGCAGCACTGCGCAATCTGCGCTTGAACATCAATGCGCTGATGACCGTCGCCGTGACCGGAGCCTTCCTCATTGGGCAATGGCCGGAAGCCGCCATGGTGATGGCCCTGTATGCCATTGCCGAGCTCATCGAAGCGCGGTCGGTGGACCGCGCACGCAATGCCATCAAGGGGCTGCTGGACATGACGCCTGAGAAGGCAGAGGTCAAGCAAGCCGACGGGTCATGGGCCGAGAGCTTGGTCAAGACAGTCGCCATCGGAGCCATTGTCCGCGTCAAGCCAGGCGCGCGCGTTCCGCTCGATGGCGTGATCGTCACGGGGTCCACTTCGGTGGATCAGTCACCTGTGACCGGGGAAAGCATTCCCGTGGACAAGGCCGTCGGCGACCCCGTATTCGCGGGCACCATCAACGCCACGGGCATGGTTGAGGCCCAAGTCAGCGCGGCGGCCAATGGCACCTTGCTGGCCCGGATCATCCACGCGGTCGAACAGGCCCAAGGATCGCGGGCACCCACGCAGCAATTTGTGGACCGCTTTGCATCCATCTATACGCCCGCCGTCTTCGCGTTGGCTTTGGCCGTGTGCCTGCTGTCTCCTTGGCTGATGGACTGGACTTGGATGCAGGCCATCTACAAAGCCCTTGTGCTTTTGGTCATCGCTTGCCCTTGCGCGTTGGTGATCTCCACCCCCGTGACGGTGGTGAGCGGGCTGGCTGCTGCCGCGCGCCGCGGCATCTTGATCAAGGGCGGCATCCATTTGGAAGGCGCCCGAAAGATCAAGGCCATCGCCCTGGACAAGACCGGCACCATCACGCAGGGCAAGCCCAAGCTTGTCGCGACCGAAGTCCTGACCAATGACCAAGAGGAATCGCAAGTCCTGCGCTGGGCATCAGACTTGGCGGGGCACTCCGACCATCCCGTTTCCAAAGCCATCGCCCAAGGCCTCGGGATTCAAGGCAACGGGCAGCTTGAAAGCTTCACCGCCTTGCCCGGCCGCGGCATCGAGGCCAAAACCGGTGGCCTGACATTGATTCTGGGCAATCACCGCTTGATTGAAGAGCGCGGCTTGTGCAGCCCGAAGATCGAAGCTCGATTGGCGGAGCATGAAGCTCAGGGCCGCACCGTCACGATGCTGGCGTCATCAACCCAAGTGCTGGCGATCTTCGCGGTGGCCGACACCATCAAGGAGAGTTCGCGCCAAGCTATCGCGGAACTGCATGCCCTTGGCGTGGCCTCGGTCATGCTCACGGGCGACAACGTCGCCACGGCCAAAGCCATTGCCAAGCAGGCGGGCATTGACGATGCGCGTGGCAATTTGCTTCCCGAGGACAAACTTGCCGCCATCGAAGAATTGCAAAAAAAATATGGCTATGTGGCCATGACAGGCGACGGCCTCAACGACGCGCCCGCGCTTGCCCGCTCCAATATTGGTTTTGCCATGGGGGGAGCTGGAACCGACACCGCCATGGAAGCGGCGGACGTGGTGATCATGAACGACGATCTGCGCCGCATTCCCGAAGCCATCAAACTTTCGCGCAAAACCCAAGCCATTCTTTGGCAGAACATTGCCTTGGCCTTGGGCATCAAGGCAGTGTTCCTGCTCTTGGCGATCTTCAATGGGGCGACGATGTGGATGGCTGTCTTTGCGGATATGGGCGCGAGCCTGTTGGTCGTGTTTAATGGGTTGAGAGTGCTGCACAGCAAACCCCAATAACGCTGTTTATTCAGCGAAAAAGAATTTTGACCAGATCGACTATCAAGAGGAGCATCATGGCGCACAAAGAATCAAACTCCGTATTGCGACAGATTCCCTCAGGCGTTTGGGTCTTGGGCTTTGTGAGCATGTTGATGGATATTTCATCAGAGATGGTGCACAGCTTGCTGCCCATGTTCATGGTCACCGTGCTGGGGACCAGCGCATTCACAGTGGGAATCATCGAGGGTCTGGCGGAGTCCACCGCTTTGATCGTCAAGGTATTCTCTGGCGCGTTGAGCGATTACCTCGGCAAGCGCAAAGGGTTGGCCGTTTTCGGCTATGCCTTGGGCGCATTGACCAAACCACTCTTCGCCGTTGCAACTGGAACCGGCATCGTGGTCACAGCCCGGTTGCTGGATCGCGTGGGCAAAGGGATTCGAGGCGCGCCGCGCGACGCGCTGGTTGCCGATATTACTCCCAGTCATATTCGAGGCGCTGCATTTGGCTTGCGACAGTCATTGGATACTGTGGGCGCGTTTACAGGGCCCTTGATTGCCGTGGGCTTGATGCTCTTGTGATCGAACGATTTTCGTGCAATTTTTTGGGTGGCGGTAGTGCCTGGAATGCTGGCGGTAGCGCTTCTGCTGTTCGGCGTGCGCGAACCGGAGCGGCATGTCGGAGAGCTGCGAACCAACCCGATCCAGCGCAAGAATCTGAGTCGCCTCGACACGCCCTACTGGCGGGTGGTGATCATTGGCGCAGTATTCACCTTGGCACGTTTTAGCGAAGCGTTTCTGGTTCTGCGTGCCCAACAAAGCGGTGTAGCGATGGCACTGGTGCCTTTGGTGATGGTGGCAATGAATGTGGTTTACGCGGCATCGGCTTACCCCTTTGGCAAGCTGTCCGACCGGGTGAGCCATACCACGCTATTGGCTGCCGGGTTGATCGTTCTGATTGCCGCCGACTTGGTTCTGGCCAGCGGCAATCATTGGACAACTTTGCTGGCTGGCGTCGCATTGTGGGGCATTCACATGGGCATGACCCAAGGCTTGCTGGCAACCATGGTGGCTGACACGGCGCCAGGCGACCTGCGCGGGACGGCCTATGGGGTGTTCAATCTTGTCAGCGGTTTAGCCATGCTTTTTGCCAGCGGCTTGGCGGGCTGGCTGTGGGACCGTCACGGCCCCTCATCGACCTTTCACGCTGGCGCCGCCTTAAGTGCATTAGCTCTGGGCATCTTGCTGTTCAATGCAGGCCA
>JAGWVG010000009.1 GCA_018970965.1 Alphaproteobacteria bacterium
GCGCAACGCTGGCGGGTCTTGCGTCAGATGGCGGGCTTTATGTGCCAGAAAGCTGGCCGAGCTTTAGCCGTGATGAAATCGCTGCGATGCGCGGCCTGTCTTATGTCGAAACTGCAGTTGCAGTCATGCGGCCCTTTGTTGCGGGCAATTTGGACGATGCCACGCTCACGCGGCTATGCACTGCGGCCTATGGGCGCTTTTCGCATGATGCGGTGACACCGCTTGTCCAATTGGATGGCCAGCATTGGTTGATGGAATTGTTCCACGGCCCCACGCTGGCGTTTAAAGATGTCGCGCTGCAATTGCTGGGCCAGTTGTTTGAAACTTTCCTCGCCAAGCGCGATGCGCATTTGACGATTATTGGTGCCACATCAGGCGACACTGGCTCGGCTGCTATTGATGGCGTTGCTGGCCGGGCGAAGATTGATATCTTCATGCTCCACCCGCAGGGCCGTGTGTCGGATGTGCAACGCCGGCAGATGACAACGGTGCTCGCGCCCAATGTCTATAACATTGCGATTGATGGCAGCTTTGATGATGCGCAAGCGATTGTGAAAGCGCTGTTCAATGATCGGGAGTTTAATGGCCGCTTCACGCTATCGGCTGTTAACTCGATTAACTGGGCGCGGTTGATGGCGCAGATCGTCTATTATTTCTACACGGCGGTCCGCTTAGGTGCGCCGGACCGGGCGGTCGCCTATTCAGTTCCCACGGGTAATTTTGGCGATGTGTTTGCAGGCTATGTGGCGGCCCGTATGGGCTTGCCCGTTGCGCGCCTCATTGTGGCGACCAATGTGAATGACATTCTCCACCGCGCATTAAGCACGGGCGATTATAGCTGTGGCACTGTTACGCCTACAGCGACGCCGAGCATGGATATTCAGGTCAGCTCGAATTTTGAACGGCTGTTGTTCGATCTGGCGGGTCGAGATGGCGCGGCCATCGCCGCGATGATGGCTGGGTTTGAATCCACGCGCGCGATGACGATTCCGGCGGACATGCGGGCAGGTGCGCAAGACCTGTTTTCAAGTGCGCGTGTCGATGCCGATGGCATGGCCGATGCCATGCGCTGGGCGGCGGATCGCGCGGGGCAGATTATTGATCCGCATAGCGCGATTGGCTTGGCCGCGGCGCGGGCTTCTGGGCTGTCGTCCGATATTCCTGTGGTCACACTTGCGACGGCGCACCCCGCCAAATTTGGCGATGCCGTAGAACGCGCGACAGGCGTGCGCCCTGCGCTTCCGGCGCGCGTGGGCAATTTGTTTGACCGCGAAGAACGTTATGATCGATTGCCCGCGACCAAAGAGGCTGTCGCCGCTTATGTCGCTGAACGGGCAACGCCCGCGGCATGACGCCAATCACCCTGATTGGGGATGCATGGCCTGATTATGGCCTGATTGATTGCGGCCATGGTCGCAAGCTTGAACGTTATGGCCCGCACCGTTTCATCCGGCCTGAGCCGCAGGCGCTTTGGGCACCCGCGAGCGCCAATTGGCAGGCCGATGGGGAGTTTGTGCCCGGATCTGATGAGGATGGCGGCGGCCAATGGCATTTCAACACGCGCTTGCCGCGCGAAGGCTGGACGGGCCAGTGGCAAGAGGTGCGCTTTACAATGCAGCCCACGCCTTTCCGGCATTTGGGCTTCTTCCCTGACATGGCCCCCGTCTGGCACTGGATGCGCGGGCAATTGGCCGGGGTTGATGCACCGACCGCGATGAACCTGTTTGGCTATACGGGCGTTGGCAGCCTGGCGCTGGCGGCGGCAGGGGCGGCGGTCACCCATGTTGATGCCTCGAAAAAATCCGTCGAGGCAGCACGTGCCAATGCCGCGCTGTCGGGGATGAGCGAGAAGCCCATTCGCTGGATTATTGACGATGCGCTCAAATTTGCCGCGCGCGAAGTGCGCCGGGGCAAGCGCTATGACGGCATCATTCTTGACCCGCCCAAATATGGTCGCGGGCCCGATGGCGAGATTTGGAAGTTGGAAGAGGGCCTGCCGCAGCTGATTGGCGAATGCCGCAAGCTGCTGGATGAGAATAGCCGGTTCCTGTTCCTCACAGTCTATGCCGTGCGCATGTCTGCACTGTCGATTGGAGAGCTTGTCCGCCAGCATTTTGCGGACCTTGGCGGCACAGTGGAATGTGGTGAATTGGGCGTGCGGGAAGAAGCGCGGGGCCTGACCTTGCCGACCGCAATTTTCGCCCGCTGGTCGCGCTAAACGTCTTAATCGCGCAGTGCGCGCAGGCCCGCACCGGCGGCAAAAGGCGCAAGTGCTGCAAGGAAGAGCGAACTGGCCGCCAAAAAGCGCAGTGCGCCGCCACCAAAATCGCCAATGCTGCCCGCCCCAAAAATAATCAGCGGAATGGCCAAGGGCAGCATCAGTAAGCCCGCAAGCGCGCCTGACCGTTTGAGCCCTGCTGTCAGACTTGCGACCATCACGCCCAATGCGGCCAAGCCCGGCGTGCCGGCCAGCAGCCCAATTTCAACAGAGGCAAGGGTTTTGGCGTCCAACCGAAGCAGCGCCGCTGCGGGAAGGGCGGCCAACATCAAGGGCGGGCCAAAGCTGAGCCAGTGCGCGATAATTTTGGCGGAAGCGACGAGTTCTTCGCCAATGCCCCGCACGGCATATTGATCGAGCACCCCCTGCTCCGCATCGGGAGCAACCAGCCGATCAATGGGCAGGAGCGCAGCCAAAAGTGCCGCCACCCACAAAACGCCGCCGCCAGTGCGCGCCAGCAAGGCGCCATCGGGGCCCACGGCAAAAGGATAGAGCGTCGCCACAAGCAGGAAGAAGGCGACAGGTAAGCCGAGGCCCCCAGACCCCAATGATAGCCGCAGATCGCGGCCGATAATGCGCAAGAGGGCGCTCATTCTGCCGCCTCCAGCGCCAGCGTGGTTGCCCCCGGCAGATGAAGCGGCTGGTGCGATGCGGCAACCACAATACCGCCTGCGGCCCGATGATCGGCCATAGCCTGGTCCAAGAGCGCCAGCGCGGCACTATCCAGCCCATTGCCCGGCTCATCCAACAACCAAATTGGGGCGCGGGACAACACAATACGCGTCAGGGTGGCGCGGCGGCGCTGGCCTGTTGAAAGCATCCGCACCGGCACATCTGCCAAGTGTGACAGGTCAAAACAGGCAAGCGCGGCGGCCACATCTTCAACAGAACCGCCATCCAATCTTGCCCAATAAGCCAGCGCCTTGGCCAAAGGCTGCCGCGCATCCAGCGCCATATGTTCATCTGCCAACGCAACCTTGCCGTGGCGCAAGATTTGCCCGGCATATGCAGGCAGCAGCCCGGCGATCAGCCGCAACAGGCTGGATTTGCCGACACCATTGGGGCCAGCCACGATCAAAGCATCCCCGACGCCCAATGCAAAGGACACGCCATTGAACAGCATCCGCCCGCCGCGCACGCACGCGACGTTGCTCAGTTCCAGCCCCGAAATGGGGGATTGTGGCAGTTGACCTTGACCCGTCATGCCTGCGACATAGAGGCAGATTGAACGAGAGGCAAAATATGGTCGAACAGCTCACTCCTGATGAACGCGCTCGTGCGCTCGATGCGCTGGGCGATTGGGACTTTGATGAGGCGCGTGATGGAATTGTTCGGCAATTTTTGTTTGCAGATTTTTCAGAGGCTTTTGCCTTTATGACGCGCGTTGCTCTGCTTGCTGAAGTGCAAGAACATCACCCTGAATGGTCCAATGTTTGGAACCGGGTAGACATTCTCTTGACCACGCATGATGCCGGCGGCTTGTCAGAACGCGATATTCGTATGGCGCACGCCATTGAGGCACTGTTGGATTAAAAAAGAGGCTCATGAAGGCGCCCTAGCGCCGCCAAATCCAGCGGGCTTTCACAAACCACGCCAGCACCGCGACGGCGATCAACACGCAAAAGCCGACCACACCCCAAAAGGCCCAAGGCTCATTGGCAAAGGGGATGCCCGCAACGTTCATGCCCAGCAAGCCGGTGATAAACGTCACCGGCAGAAAGATAAGCGCGGCAATCGCCAGAATGAGCGAGCGCGTATCGATGAGTTCAGCCCGCCGATCTGTTAACTCTTCATGGATTAACGCGGCACGTTCGCGAATGGCTTCCAGCTCTTCGGTCATCCGCGCCGCGCGGTCTGCAGCTTCGCGCAGATGGATGCGATCATCCTCGTCGAGCCATGTCAGATCAGCGCCTGCCAACCGCTCCAGTGCTTGACGCTGCGGTGCTATGAAGCGCCGATAGGAAATGGCTTGGCTGCGGATATCCGTCACTTTGTGCCGTGTGGCGAGGATGCTGCCGGTATCCACAATTACTTCGCAATCATCCATCGCGTCGCCCAAAGTCGCGACATGGGGGTCCAGCCGCGCGCTGGTGATTTGCGTAAAAGCGGAAATGAGATCGCCCGGGTCGCGCAAGTCACCCGTGTGGAACCGCGCGATCAGCTCTTCAATGGCAATCGCAGTGCGAAAGCTAAAACTGATGACGCGGCCTTTATCTGCCCAAAAGCGCGTCGAGACGAGCGCATCTGGATCATCATCAGGCGTGGTGCCAAGGCCCCGCAAGTTGATGACGGCACCCTCGCCAAACAAATCTGCACGGGGCCGCGTTTCATGCGCCAGCAATGCCTCCCGCGCCACGGGCGGAATATCAGGCTGCGCGCGCAACCATGTCGCAGCATTTGCATCGCGCCCGTCAAAATGCAGCCAGATCAGCCCGCCATTGCGTGGCAAGCGTGTTGCATCCTCAAAGCTTAGCGCGCGCGCTCCATTTTCGTCATAGACAAAAGCCCGCATCACAAGCGCTCCACATAAATGACCATAGCAGATGGCGGATTGGTCGGCGGGGCGTTGCATATCTGGCGTGTCGCATCAGCGCGCGCGCGATCCAAAATGGCCGGGGCGACGCGTGGCTGGTGCAATATAAGGTCAGCTTGCGCGAGCAGCCGGGCTTGGAAGAGCGTAAGATCATCAGGGTTGTCTGTCGCAAGCGTGATATGGTGGAAGCTGGCGACAGAGCCTGCCGACGGCGCTTTGAGCCATGCTGCGACGGCCTCTGCTGATCCAGCTCCTAAGGGGTCGAGCGGTCCGCCCGGGTCTAGTGCTGCATCAATGGCACGGCGACGATCTGCCGCGTTGGGCCAATGTGCGCGCAGGGCCGATCGGGCAGCGCCCAGAGCCTTGGCCAATCCGCCAAGAGACGCAGGCAGCATGGCTTCCAGCCGTTGTCGCAGTGCCTTGGCGAGGCCTGCCGAGGCACCGCCCGTGCCAATTGCAATGATCACGGGGTCTCGATCAACAATTGCGGGCAAGGTGAAATCACAGGCGGCAGCGCGGTCTACCGCGTTGACGAGAATGCCGCGCTCTTTTAGCCGCGCGATCGCTGCCTCAGCCGCGTCATCCTCTTCAATGGCAACAATGGCGAGGGCCGCTTGTGCCTCTTCGCCCACAATATCCGCGCCCGCACGTTCTAGCAGACGTCGTTTCGCCCCAGCAGCCTCGCCTTCGCCCAGCAAAATGACGGGGCGTCCATTGAGGCGAATGAAGACGGGCAGGCTGTGCATCAGCAAGGATTAGCATCGAAGCTGCGTGTCGCCAAATGCTTGGCGGTCTTGCTGCTTCAGGCCAGAATTTCCTTTCCATCCCAGCCAAAGCATTTGCCGCTTTCTGCAGGTGTCAGGCCGTCAAGGACGTTCAAAAGCGCCGTGGCGGATTGGGCAGGGCTGATCACACCGGCGTCTTTGCCCGACCGGAAAGGCGCGCTCAGGCCAGTTTCGACCGTGCCGGGGTGCAAGGTCACACAAATGGCCTGAGGTCGGGTGCGCGCAAGTTCTAAGGCAACGCCCTTGGCAACCATGTTGAGAGCGGCTTTCGATGCGCGATAGCTGTGCCAACCGCCCAGTCGATTATCACTAATGCTGCCCACACGGGCAGAGAGAAACGCCAGCACCGCGCGGCTGGCCTTTGGCAGCAGCGGCGTCACATGCTTGGCAATTACTGCCGGGCCGATTGTGTTTATTGCGAAATTTTCAGCCATCCAGCCAGCATCAATATCGCGAATCGCACGTTCCGGGCGCTTGTCGTTGCGTGACAACATCCCTGTTGCGATGAAGATCAGCGCGGGTGGGCCTGCGTCTGCTGCGCGCGCGACACATGCAGCAATGCTTGCCTCATCGGTCAGATCAAAATCCCCCGCTTGGCGCGAAAAGCGAAACACCGGGGCATAGCCCGCCGCTGCCGTAGCGTCGGCCACAGCAGCGCCGATGCCGCCAGATGCGCCAAATATGAGAGCAGGCCCTGTCATGCGCCATGTGTGACGCAAGGAGGCTTGCTTGTCAGCCCGGACTTTGGGCGGGGGGCTTGACCCGTGCCCTGCCATCAGCAACCAATTGTATTTATGGAGAGCTCAGAAACCCTATTGGCGTCAGACTTTGCGACGCTGCCCGCCCTTGTCAAAGCCTTTGCCAAGGAACGCCCCAATGATCCTGCGGTTGCTGATCCAGAGGGGCGGATCAATTGGCAGCAATTGGATAATTTGGCAGATCGAATTGCCGCGCGCTTGCAGCAAGATGGCGTCGGGCCGGGCCATGCGACGGCAATTGCGGGGTTAAACTCCATCGCGCAAGTTGCGGTGCTGATTGGGACGTTGCGTGCAGGCGCGATTGCGGGGCTGATTACCAATACCGCCACGGGCGAGCAGATGGCGGCGATGATCGTTGATAGCGGCGCGCGGCATTTATTCTTGGATGAAAAGGCAGCTGAGTCGCTCACGGGTCAAAGCTATGGCAGCTTGGACCATATCAGCATGGATGATGGGGCATGGGGTACGCCCCTTTCGACATGGATGGCGCCCGAAGCCAGTCAGCCCCAGCCTGTCGACATCACTCCGGAGACGGGCTTTAACATCATATATTCCAGCGGGACGACGGGCACACCCAAGGGCATTGTCCATAGTCACAAAATGCGCTGGCAGCATATCCAGCGCGGTGTTCCGGCTTATGGCCCAAAAGCGGTCACGATTTTGTCTACGCCGCTCTATTCAAACACCACCATGGCAAGCTTTTTGCCGACGCTGGGGTCTGGCGGGCAAGTCGTGCTGATGAAAAAGTTCGACACATTGGGCTTCTTGCAATTGGCAGAGCGTGAGCGCGCGACAAACACCATGCTTGTGCCTGTGCAATATCGCCGCATCATGGCGCACCCGGATTTCGATAGCTTTGACCTGTCGAGTTTCGTGATGAAATATTGCACCAGCGCGCCCTTTGCTGCGGAACTGAAGGCCGATATTTTGAAACGATGGCCGGGCGGCCTTGTTGAAATTTATGGCATGACGGAAGGCGGTTGTGCCTTTCTTTTGGAAGCACACAAATATCCTCATAAGCTGCACACAGTCGGCCAACCCGCGCCGGGCCAGGTTGCCAAAGTCATTGATGAAGACGGCAATGAGCTGCCGCCGGGATCGGTTGGTGAAATTGTTGGCCGATCCGCCGCCATGATGACCGGCTATAACAACCGCCCTGATGCCACCGATGCGATGAAATGGTGGGATGCGGAAGGGAACCTCTATTACCGCCACGGCGATATTGGCCGAATTGATGAGGACGGCTTTTTAACGCTGATGGATCGCGCGAAGGACATGATTATTTCCGGCGGGTTCAACATTTACCCGAGCGATCTGGAAGCCGTGTTGGCAAAAGACGCCGCAGTTGTCGAATGCGCGGTGATTGGAGCGCCCTCAGAAGAATGGGGCGAAACACCCGTGGGCTTTGTCGTTCTGCGGCCCGGCAGCGATGCGGATGCCGTGTTGGCCACCGCCAATGCACAAGTCGGCAAAACGCAGCGGCTTAATCGACTGATTGTGGTCGATGAATTGCCGCGCAGCCCGATTGGAAAAGTGCTGAAGCGCGAATTGCGTGATCGGCTGGCGGGCTAACCGACCGGCCAGGCTCTTATTGGTGTTTTCGGGCCTTTTGCGGTGCTCAAGCGCGTCATGCTGAACGTGTTTCAGCGTCCATAACGATGTCCAATGGCCAATCACTGCTTTCTGTGCGGCCGGGAATGATTTTAGAATCTTAGCCCGCTAATGATAGGCGCGAGGATGCTCGCCCAGCGCGCCACGCCCTCGGATGTGGCAATCTGGTCCTGGCGCAGCTCTAACCCTAAATAGGCAATGCCATTGCCTTCGCCATGTCGGTTCATAGTCGCGTTGAGCAATTTGCCAGAATAGGGCAGCTGATCGCCCACGCAGAGGCCTTGAGCTTCTAATGCAGGAATAGCCTGCCGCGCCGCGCGATCATCCTCATTGTAGAGAATGCCAATTTCCCAAGGTCGGGCTTCACCCGGCTGGCTTTGCAATTGCGGGGTAAAGCTGTGGAGCGAGATAAGTAGACGCGGACGTTGTGCGCTGATCTGCGCGGCAACGTGGCTATGATAGGGCCGCCAATAGCGTTCAATACGCGCTTGGCGCGCCTCAGGGCTGATTGCATTGCCAGGAATCTTATGCCCATCACTCACAGTGGGGATGATGTGCGGCGCATCTTCTTCGCGGTTTAAATCGACAACGAGACGCGAAACATTGGCAAAAATGCCAGGGCAATTGAGTGCGGCACACAGCGCCGTGCCAATCTCCGCCACACCCAGGTCAATGGCGATATGGTCGTTCAGCAAATCGGCCGCGATCCCCAAGTCGATGGTGTCGGGCACGCGGTTGGACGCGTGGTCGGCAATGAGCAAAAAGGGGCTGTCTTGTGCACCAGCAATGGTGCGCCACGCATGATCCGTCATGTCGTCCTGTTGCCTCTGCCGCGCAGAGATGTCACGCTGCAAAAATCATCTTATGGGGTTTTCATGCAGATAACACGTCGCGCCGCCGTTTCCGCTTTCGCTCTCACGCCGTTCAGCGCGGCCTTCGCCAAGACCAGCCCTGGTGTGGCAGACGGGGTGAGCCCGTTAGACAGCCTAGCCGATGGGCTGCTGGCGGTGCTGCCTGAGACGGCAACCTATAATGGTGTGCCAGCAGCGTTGAATGGCGGCCCGCTGGCGCGGTGCATGGATGATTATACACCAGCGGGCGAAGCAGCGGTGCGCGCAGCCTATAAAGCGGCGCGCCAGCGGCTTGCCGCATTGCCCAAGGGCGCGTCAGACCGAGAAAATCTCTATCACGCCGTTGTTGGTGCAACATTGGATAATGGCTTGCGCTCGGCGGGCATTGCCTATGGGCGGATCAACCCCTTTCATTTTGCTGGCCATGTTCCTTTTGTCGTCAACCAATTGGCGGGGCCGCATATTGACGGCTTGAATGTGATGATGGAGCAGCAATCGCTGCAAACGCCGCGCGCGGTGGATGCCTGGATTGAAAAGCTCAGCAGCTTTCCCAAAGCCTTTGCTGGGGTCATTGAAAAGATTCGGGCGGATCGCGCCGCTGGCTGTGTGCCGCCACGCATCATGCTGGAAAAGACGCTGCCGGTTTTGGATGCGTTTTTAATGAGCCCGGCAGACCAGCACCCAATTTTGCGCGCCCTCGCCGAACGGATGGCCGCCGCAGGGCTGGCCGGACAAACGCGGCAGGTGGCGCTGCGCCGCGCGACACTGGCATTAGAGCGGCAAGCACGCCCCGCTTTTGCGGCTTTGCGCGCAGAAATTGAGGCGCTGCTGCCTGCTGGACGGCCTGATGCGGAGGCGGGGCTTTGGGCCCAACCACAGGGGGATGCACTCTATGCCGCCAATGTGCGCGCCTTGGGCGATACGCGATTAACGGCGGAAGAAGTCCACCGTCTCGGCCTCGACGAGGTGGAGCGCATAACGGCACAGATGAACGATCTGTTGGCCAAACAGGGCCTCACCCAAGGCTCAATTGGCGCGCGAATGTCGGCCCTTGCCTATGATCCCGCCAATCAATTTGCGGATAGCGATGCGGGCCGAGCAGAATTGCTTGATTATGTGCGCGGCAAAGTGCGGATGGCGGAGGGGCTCTATCCGCAAATGCTGCCCGAGGCGTTGATCCCGCGTCAGGCTTTGGTCGTGAAGCGCGTGCCCGTCGCCACTCAAGACGGCGCGCCGGGGGGCTTTTATGATGGCCCCTCGCTCGATGGCACGCGCCCGGGAACCTATTGGATCAACTTGCGGGATATGGCGGCCGTCGCGCGTTTCCGTCTGCCGACACTCAGCTTTCATGAAGGCGTTCCGGGCCACCACACGCAAGGCGCTGTCGCAGGCATGCTTGGGGAAGCACCGCTCTTGGTTCGGATTGCCAGCTTTAATGCGTATCAAGAAGGCTGGGCGCTTTATGCCGAGCAGCTGATGGCCGAGCTTGGGGCCTATGCCGATGATCCGCTGGGCAATTTGGGCCGCTTGCAGGATGAGCTGTTCCGCGCTGTTCGTTTGGTGGTCGATACCGGGCTGCACCATAAGCGGTGGAGCCGCGAGCTGGCGATCCAAACCATGCAGGGGCTGACGGGCATTGCCGCCACGCGCGTAACGGCAGAGGTAGAGCGGTATATGGCATGGCCGGGCCAAGCGCTGGGCTATAAATTGGGTCAGCTCCGCCTGTTAGAGCTGCGCCGTGCTTATCTCGCGCGCAAAGGCAAGGAGGCGGACCTACGGCAATTTCATGCCATAGTATTGGAGGCCGGGGCTATGCCGTTGGATCTGGTGGCGGCACGGCTGACCGCAGCCTGAAAATTCGCCGTATTGATATAATATATCATCGATCCTATAGATTGGGGGAAGTGTTTGATATTGGAGCTTCCCCCTTGCGTTTGACTCTTGCCTCACTGCTCGCCTTCGCTGCAGCTCCTGCCTTTGCGCAAACAGCGCGATCCGATACGCATGGCGATCATGGCGGTGATCCTGACTTGGTTGTTACGGCGATTATCGTCCGCAATCAGTCAGACGTTTTGGCCGGCACCTCGGTTGTTTCGGGTGAAGAATTGGCGCGCGATGTGCGGCCCACCATTGGGGAAACGCTGACGCGTCAGGCGGGTGTCTCGGCGACATCTTTTGGCCCCAATGCCTCGCGCCCAGTGCTGCGCGGTTTTCAGGGGGAGCGGGTTCGCATCTTGTCGGATGGCATTGGCAGCTTTGACGTTTCAAATACCAGTGTTGACCATGCAGTTGTGATCAACCCGATGACGGCCGATCGGATTGAGGTTCTGCGTGGCCCGGCGGCGCTGCTCTTTGGTTCCTCTGCCATTGGGGGTGTGGTCAATGTGATTGATAGCCGCATTCCGCGTCATGTGCCTGATGAGGCCCTTCATCTCGATGCCACCACCACCTATGGCAGCGCGGCAGACGAGCGATCGGGCGGTGCCCGGGTTGATGTGCCTGTGACCGAGCAGATTGTGGTGCATCTGGATGGCACCTATTCCAAATCGGGCGATTTGCGGACAGGCGGCTATTTGTTGACGCCCGAGCTGCGCGCCCGCGCCTTGGCGAGCCCCGATGCCGACGTTCGGGCATTTGCAGATTTGAAAGGCCGCGTCCCCAATAGTGCCGCTCGCACTTGGGAAATTGCAGGGGGCGCCGCCTATATTGCAGACACTGGCAATATGGGTGTCTCGGTGAGCCGCTTTAATTCGCTTTATGGCGTGCCCGTGCGCTATTCTTTCGACCTCGCATCGCCTGCTGAGCATGTTCGGTTGGATGTGGCGCAAACGCGCGTGGATATGCGCGGAGAAGTTAAGCCCGAGACAGGCCCGTTTGAGGCCATTCGCATCCGCGGCGGCTTTGCCGATTATCGGCATAATGAGCTGGATGATGCCGGTCATATTGGCACCACCTTCTTGCATAAGGGTTGGGAGGGGCGGACAGAATTTGTTCAGCGCAAGCAAGGCGGCTGGTCTGGCGCTGTAGGTGGACAATTTGTGCTGCGCGATTTGAACATCATTGGCGATGAAAAATTTCTGCCAAAGATAAACGCGCAGCAATTTGGCATGTTCACGGTGCAATCTATTGATTTGGGTGCCCTGCGAGCCGAATTGGGCGCGCGTGTGGAACATGCCATTGCCAAAGCCCAAGCAGATGCAGACCTTGGAACGCCCGCAGGCCGACGCAGCTTTACTGCGCTTTCAGGCTCAACCGGCTTGGCGTATGAAGTGGTTGCCGGTTGGCGGTTGGGCATCAACGCTTCTTATACTGAGCGCGCGCCTTCTGCTGAAGAACTCTATTCCAATGGTCCCCATGCGGGGACACAGGCATTTGAATTAGGGGATCCCCATTTCCGCAAGGAAAAGTCCAAAGGGCTTGAGTTCACCCTGCGTGGCAAGGGTGAAGGCTATTCACTCTCGGCCTCCATCTTCCACAGCTGGTTTGATAATTTCATTTATGAGCAGCCAACGGGCAGTTTTGAAGATGGCTTGCCCATATTTGCGTTCCGACAAAATAGCGCGCGCCATTATGGGGCAGAGTTTGAAGGGTCGGTGAAGCTGGCCCAACTGGGCGCTTATGCGCTTAATCTCGATGCTGTGGCCGATGTCACGCGTGCGACGATCCATACGCCAACGGGCAGCCAGCCGGCACCGCGCATTCCCGCATTGCGGGTTTTGGGTGGGCTTGAGGCGCAATCCGACACCGTCAACGCGCGGTTAGAAAGTGAATGGGTCGATGGTCAAAACCGCATCGCGCCTTTCGAGACGGCAACGCGCGGCTATACGCTTGTCAATGCCAGCCTGTCGGTTCAGCCTTGGGGGAAGGATCGGCCAATCAGTCTCATCCTATCCGCCAATAATATTTTTGATGTTGTCGCGCGTCGCCATGCGAGCTTCTTGAAAGATTATGCCCCGCTTGCGGGCCGTGACCTGCGCGTCACCGTGCGCTTTGGCTTTTAAAAGAAAAGGCCCCGGACCAAGATCCGGGGCCTGAATGTCTAATCTAAGATCAGACTGTCTTAAAAGTCGATGCTTGCCCGCGCATAGAGATAGCGGCCGTTAAAGCCGAAGGGCGAGAAGATCGAATAGGGGATATATTGTTGGTTGGCCGGATAGACGCCGCCGACAGAGGCCGGACGTGGGCCGAAGGGCGAACGATCCGGATAAATGTCAAACATGTTATCCGCCCCGACCGCGAGGTTCACATTCTTGGCTGGCTTGAAGCGCAGTTCCAGATCGGTAATCCATTTAGCGCCCAAGAAGATATCGTCGGGCCCATAAGCCGAAAGGCTGGTCGGATCGCTGATGGGCGCGGCCGAGCCTGGCGAGGTCACCTTGCCATAGCGTGTGGTGCGCGCGGTGATGCCAAATTTGCCAACATCGCCATCCAAGCTCAGCACCACCTTATCGCGCGGCTGACCTTCGGTGAAGCGAAGCCCTTCCACACGGCCGAAGAGGATGAGGTTTGGAATGGTCGCCAGCGGGCCAAGCTGGTTCTTGCGCTGCAAAATCTGCTGCTTGTTATAGTTATAGGCCGCCGTCAGCGTCCAATTGCCAAAGTCTTCAACGGGCAAGCGCCAGTTGACGACTGCGTCTACGCCTTGGGTCCGAGTGTCCAGACCATTGATGAAGAAGCGTGCAGCGCCCACGGAGTTAAAGCCATTGGCATCCAGAACGGCCTTGACCGCCGCGTTGACCGCGGATGAGCCACTGCCCGCAGCACCCAAGTTTTCGGTCAGAACGATGCGGTCTTTGATCTTGATGTTGTAATAATCAACCGTCACCGTCAGCGACCGCATCGGACGTGCCGTGAAGCCAGCCGAGAGGTTGGTCGATTTTTCGGGCTTCAAATCCTTAGAACCCAATGCCCGTGCTACGGGGCTGTTCACCGCGACGGTCGAAATATCAACGGGCACACCCGCGATAAAGTTGGTCGAGGTGGTGCTGAAATATTGCTGGTGCAGCGATGGCGCACGGAAGCCGTTGGACAGAGAGCCGCGCAGGGCAAAGCCCGGTGCAACTTCATAGCGCGCCGCCAACTTGCCATTCACAGTATCGCCAAAGTCCGAGAAATGCTCAAACCGGCCCGCCAAAGTGGTGGTCAGGCCCGCCACAATTTCGGTGTCCAACTCGGCATAGCCCGCCATTGAGTGACGGCTCTTATCGGTTGCGCTGCCCGTTGGAATGCCCGGGAAGCCTTGCGCACCTGCTGCCGCTGCACGGCCAGGGAAGCTGCAGACGCCCGAGGTGGCGTTAAAGACGCCTTGTTGCGCCGTGCAATCCGCAGCTGTGGTGACGTATGAGGCCTTAAACAGCGGCCCAATGGCGAAGGATTGTGTGTCGCCAGGGCGGATCTTAAAGCCTTCGTCGCGATATTCGGCCCCAAAGGCGACCGTCAGCGGCTTGGCAAAGCCAACATCAAATTCGCGGCTGACATCGACGTTCGCCAGATATTGGCGATAGCCCAGCCCGCCTGCATCAAAGGTGCGCGCGCTGGACGGGCCAAAGCTGGTGTTGAGCGAATTTTCGACACGATAGTCAAAGTTGTTCGCGCCATAGCCCAGCGAGGCATCAACCGTCCAAGTGCCTTCGTTGCGCAGGCCAACGGTGGCTGCGCGATCGGTCAAGTCAGAGGCGATAAAGGGCAAAAAGCCATCGGGCGTCAGCGCCACAAAATTGGCGTTGGTCGGCGCAGTACCCGGGGTCAAGACAGACCAGTCACGGTTGGCTGCCGCATTTTGCTGGCGGTAATTGGCGGCGCTCAAGGAATCGCGCTGGTTAAAGCTGCCAAAGGCATAAAATTCGAGCGTATCGCTCAACTCAACACCCGCATTGGCAAACAAGACATAGTCATCCGCCTTCGGGTCCCCAAAGCGGAATTGCAGCCGGTTGAACGTCAGTTCCCGCGGATCAAAGGTCGTTGTCGTCGGGCGAATATAATTGGGCCGCAGGTCATAGCCCTGACGGTTGGTGTAGCCGCGATGGCGATATTCTGCCGTAAAGTTCAAAAAGCCTTTGCCGCCAAACAAGGGCAAGCCAAAGTTGCTGGCAATTGCATAGCTTTCGCCATCTTTGGCCTTGCGTTCGCCATCGGTGGTGGCTTGCAAATAGCGGCTGTCATTGGGGTCGAGAACTGGTTGACCATTGGCGGTCACCAAGCCCGTGACATTGGCCACGCCCGCGATTGTCGTGTCGTAGCGACCATAAGAGGCCGTCGCACGGCCGCCTTCGCTTGCCGTTTTTAGGCGGATGTTAATCACGCCGGCAATCGCGTCCGAGCCATATTGCGAAGACGCGCCATCGCGCAGCACTTCGATGCGCTCGATGGCCAGCGATGGAATGCTGTTCATATCAACCGCAGCTGAGCCACGGCCGACTGTGCCGTTGATGTTGAGCAGGGCCGAAACGTGGCGGCGCTTGCCATTAACGAGGACGAGCGTTTGGTCAGGCGAAAGGCCACGCAGCGTTGCAGGGCGCAGCGCATCAGACCCGTCTGCAATGGCGGGCTGGGGGAAGTTGAAGCTGGGGACCAGCTTGTTGAGCACCCGGTTGGTTTCCATCTGGCCGCCCTGTGTAATGGCGTCCGCAGACAACACATCGACGGGGACGGGCGACGATTCCAGCGTGCGTGAGGTGCTGCGCGTGCCGGTCACGATAATTGTGCCAGCATCTTCTGCCTGAGCTGCCGCCGCGCCTGTCTGGGCACCTGCCGGCGTGGCAATTGCCAGCATCGACAGCGAGGCCAAAAGGCTGGTTCGCAAGGTGGTGGATCGCAGTGTAGCCATGTCAATGTCTCCCCGACGTAAATGATGTTTCGGCCCAGTTTGGTCTGGGCAGTCTTACTCGCCGCCCTATACGCAGCGCCGGTCGCAGTTTAATCTGTCGCCCTGTCGGCAATCGCCGAACAGAACAAAAGACTAACGCAAAGACCGCGCGACCAAAAGGCAGGTCATTTCATTTTTGTGACAAGTGTGTCTTTTGGGTGCCACGCCCCCCTTTTGTGGGGGGGATCAGCGCAGGCGCGTTGGTAAAATCCACCAGCCAGGCCGCGCAATCTTGATGGACTGAGCGGCCGCATCGCGCGCTGCGGATGTTTCAAAAATTGCAAAACATGTCGCACCAGACCCCGACATCCGTGCAATGCTGACGCCTGCTTGCATGTTGAGTTGCGCCAGCACATCGCCAATCTCTGGAAGGCGGCTTTGTGCTGGGTCTTGCAGGTCATTGCGCGCTGTGCGCCAATTATCTGGCACCAATGGTCCACGATCCACCACATCCCATGCCTGAAACACCGGGCCTGTCGGGCAAGCCAAGTTGGGGTTAACGAGGAGGATTGGTAGGCCTGCAACATCAACACCACAGGGGGCTAAATCGGTGCCTGTGCCGGTGCCAAAGCAGGTGCGCGAGGAAAGACAGGCGGGCACGTCAGCCCCAAGCTGGGCTGCGACTGCGCGCACCTGCGCTGTATCGATGGAGACCCCCCAAAGCTGTGCCGCCAGCCGCAAAGCCGCAGCGGCATCAGCCGAGCCCCCACCAATGCCCGCCGCGATTGGCAACCGCTTGTCGAGTGTAAAGGCAATGCCTGTTTCAACGTTAAGGGCTTTTGCGAGCGTCCGCGCCGCGCGCAGCACCAAATTATCCGCATCTGCAGAAAGGCCTGCAGCAAAGGGGCCCGTCATCGCCAGCGTTACATCAGCGGCGGGCGATGCCGTCAACACATCGCCATCTTCGGCAAAGGCAAACAGCGTTTCTAGATCGTGATAGCCATCTGCCCGACGCGCACGGACATGCAGCGCCAAATTGATTTTGGCATAGCCAATGTCTTGAAGCAGCTCAGACATGGTCGCTACAGATCATTTCGCAACAGTGGCGTCCGTCAGGCCAAGATCGGTCTTTTCCTTCAGCCGAGCCTGCGCCGCTTCGGAGGCCGTTAGGGCGGCAGCGCGCCATGCATAGCGCGCCTCAATTCGGCGTCCAGCGCGCCAATAGGCATCGCCCAAATGCTCATTAATTGTCGGCTCTGTTGGCTCGTCCAACGCAGCTTTTTCAAGGATTTCAACGGCGCGCTCATAGTCGCCTGACAGAAAATGCGCCCAGCCAAGCGAGTCTGTGATGGCATTATTATCGGGCTGCAAGGCCGCAGCGCGGGCGATGAACGCTTTTGCTTCATCAATTTTTTGGCGGCGCTCTAAGAGAGAATATCCAAGGAAATTTAAAAGGCTGGG
>JAGWVG010000210.1 GCA_018970965.1 Alphaproteobacteria bacterium
ATCCATGATGTGGCGCAGGCCCTGGGCGCAGGCTATAGCTTTTCAAACGAAGCCGGGCAGACCGCGACGATTGTAAAACTGACGCGTGTCGCGCTTTTGGCGCCGACTTTGGCCGTGATTGCGCTGGTGCTTTCGCGTCAAGGTGGCGGGAAAACGGGCCCAATTACAGTTCCGTGGTTTGTAATGGGTTTTCTCGCGGTTGCCGCTTTGAATAGTTTTGTGCCGATCCCCGCGCTTGTGGTCGATGGATCTCGCAAGGCAGCCAGCGCGTTGCTGTTGCTCGCAGTTGTCGCAACCGGAATTAAATCGCCGATGCAATTGTTGATGCAGCAGGGGTGGCGCAGTTCGATGCCCGTTGTTGGCGCAACGATTGTCTCATTCCTGCTCTCGCTCGCCGCAGCATTGTTTCTGGCCTAGCGCTTAGGCGGAGGGCGACGCAGATCCAATAGCGGGCGCAGCGCCGGTGCTTGTGGGTGCTTTGCGTGTTTTCATGCACTGATTGGTGTCAGGGCGCGGATAAACGTCACAATTCCACAGTGGCTTATCCAGTCCCGCAGAGCGATTTCGCAAATAGCTGAAGCTGAGCGATTGCAACTGATCATCGGTGATTGGGAAGCGATATGGCGCGGCTTTGGCGTCGGTCCAGACCAAGATTTTGCAATAGGGTTTGGCCCCACAAGAAAACAACACCAGCCGCAGCATTAAGCCTGCATCTGCCGTGCGCGGGAGAATGAAAACAAGATAATCGCCAGCGCTGTTCTGCAACGCGGGGATGAACCCATAGGGGTTGGGCGCGATGCCCAAACTGGCAGCCGTTTTATTGTCTTCGGCCAAAATCTGCGCTTCGTCCGTCATAAGATCGGTGCTGGCTGCTGCGCCCATGTGAGACGGCGATAGCCCTGCCAATTGGGGTATAATGGGCTCAGCCCCGGCATAGCGGCCCCGAAACGCTGCCAATTTCCCCCACCATCCTGTCCAGCGGAAGAAGAGATGCGCCCCCTCTTTATGAACCTTGTCGAGTGTGCCGCTCCATGCCGGTAAGACCCATTCGGTGTGATAATGGGTGGCGGTGCCGACGGGGCGGAACACTTCCCCCGTCAACATGATCCGCGCGAGCCCTTGCATGATGCTCCACACAGCAGCGGAGGGCTTTCGCGCCATCGCGCCATCACAGGTGAACGTAAATTGGCAGCCTGTGGGACGTTCAGAGCCTTGAAAGACAACAGCGCAAACAGATTTAGGAAAAGCGGGGTGACGAACGCGGTTGAGAACCACCTGCGCGACGGCTTTTTGCCCCGCGAGGCTTTCGGTGCCCGCCTCATACCAAATGGCTGCGGCCAAACAGTCCGTTGCCCGTGCCCGATCTTGCACACTTCCCGTAATGCGGAAAGGCTGGGCTGGCGGCACAGGCTCTTGCGTGAAAGGCGTCTGCGCATTGATGCGCCGCGCGCTATCAGGGTCAAGCGCCTGGAGTACCAGCGGCTCAACTTGCGGTGGGGCAGCAACCGGGGCCGCTAGGTCAATCCGAAGCGGTGGTTGGCGCACGCCATCATAGGCGGTGCCGAGGGGGCCGGCATTTTGGGCCCAAAGAATAAGGCACAGCACCGCGGCGATACAAAGAAAGGCAATCGGCAATGGGTGTACGGGCGTTTCGCCCGAAACATCCTGCCGATCCGCCAGCCAAAATTGTTCAGGCCGCATGGCCGTGCCTCGTCAGATCAGGCTTCAGGCAGAAAATCGGGAACGGAGAGATAGCGTTCACCCGTATCGTAATTAAAGCCAAGGACGCGCGCATCTTTGGGGAGATCAACCAGCTTTTGCGCAATCGCGGCCAGCGTTGCGCCAGAACTGATGCCCACCAACATACCTTCCTCGGTCGCCGCGCGGCGCGCCATCGCTTTGGCGTCAGCTGGATCCACTTGGATCACGCCATCCAGCAAATTGGTGTGCAAATTGGCCGGGATAAAGCCCGCGCCAATGCCCTGAATGGGGTGGGGCGAGGGGGTGCCGCCGCTGATGACGGGGGACAAGGTGGGTTCCACCGCAAAAACCTTCAGCTTAGGCCAATGCTGCTTCAGAAATTGCGCCGTTCCCGTAATATGACCACCTGTGCCGACGCCTGTAATAATCGCATCAAGCGGCGTATCTGCGAAATCGGCGAGGATTTCCGGGCCAGTGGTGCGCACATGGACGTCAATATTGGCTGGGTTTTCAAATTGCTGCGGCATCCATGCACCGGGGATGGTGTCGACCAACTCCAACGCGCGCTCAATGGCGCCCTTCATGCCTTTTTCGCGGGGCGTCAGATCAAAGGTTGCGCCATAAGCCAGCATCAAACGGCGGCGCTCAATTGACATGCTTTCTGGCATGACGAGGATCAATTTATAGCCTTTGACGGCGGCGACCATCGCTAAGCCAATGCCCGTATTGCCGCTGGTGGGCTCAATAATCGTTCCGCCGGGCTTTAGCGCGCCGCCGCGCTCAGCGTCTTCAATCATCGCAAGGCCAATGCGGTCCTTAATCGACCCGCCAGGATTTCCACGCTCCGACTTGATCCATACGTCCCGATCCGGAAACAGGCGCGAGACGCGGATATGCGGCGTAGACCCAATGGTATCGAGGATGGAGGCGGCTTTCATGATGACGACTTCCTGAATTGTGGTTCAAAGGTTCGGGCATTTTTAAGTTCGGGGAACAGCCATGCCCAGATGCCTGCAACTAAGATAGCCCCGACGCCGCCAAAGACAACTGCACCCACAGGCCCCAGCATGGCGGCGAACAGGCCTGATTGCATTTCACCAAGCTCGTTTGAGCCGGAAATCGCAAGCGAAGAAACGGCTGAGACACGCCCGCGCATGTCATCTGGTGTGTTCAATTGCACAAGGGACGAGCGGACATAAACCGACAGCATATCGGCCGCCCCCAAAATCGATAACAGGCTTAAGGACAGCCAGAAGGACTTGGAGAGCCCAAAACCAATCGTCACCAGACCAAAGACCACAACGGCCCAAAGCATTTTAATGCCGACATTATGTTTGAGCGGGCGAAAGGAGAAATAGAGCGCCATCAAGGTCGCACCGACCGCTGGCGCGGCCCGCAGCCAGCCCAAGCCTTGTGGTCCGACTGCTAAGATGTCGCGTGCGTAAACGGGCAGCAATGCGGTTGCGCCTGCCAACAGCACAGCAAATAAATCCAGCGTGATTGCGCCGAGAAGGAAACGTTCATTCCAAGTGTAATGCAGCCCATCAATCATTTGGCGAAAAGGATGGGCTTGGCCTTTAATTTCTTTCTTCGGAAATGGCCGGATCTGGCTGATGCAGAATGAGGCAATGCCCAGCAATATGGCGGATGTCCAATAAGGGAGGGCAGCATGGTTGGCGAAGAGAATGCCGCCAATGCCCGGCCCAATCACTGTGCCCGTTTGCCAGGCCATTGAATTAAAGGCGATGGCACGCGGCAAAATGGCCGCAGGTACGATATTGGCAACGATGGACGATATGGCGGGCGCTGCAAAAACGCGCGCGACGCCGT
>JAGWVG010000211.1 GCA_018970965.1 Alphaproteobacteria bacterium
GAAGGGGTGGCGGGCAAGGCGCAGGGATTTGAATATTGGTCTTTCCAGCGCGACAAACAGGGCTTTGGCAAAATCTCTTCCCCGGCGGGCACGCGCGCGGGGCAAATTGCGCCGGAGGATTTCGTTGAGGCGATTGTTGAACGCTTCCGCGCTGCGGCAGCAAAATGGCTGACGGGTGATGCGCCCTTCATTGCCAAAATTCATCCCGATTATGCCTATGGCGATTATGATCATCTGATGCGGCTGGAAGAATGGCAGGGGCGCAATGGCGACACCGAAGCATTTTGATCCGCTGCCAGAACTGAAGGGCAGTCAGGCCGATGCGGTACGGCCGGGAGCGCAAATTTGGCTCTCTGCCTCTGCGGGCGCGGGCAAGACGCAAGTACTGACCGCACGGGTGCTGCGGCTATTGCTGAATGGCGCGGCCCCAGAATCGATCCTTTGCCTCACGTTTACCAAGGCGGGGGCCGCCGAAATGGCAGATCGTGTGCACGAGCGGCTGGGTGCTTGGGTGACGCTGCCTGAAGCCGATTTGCGCAAAGAGCTTTTCCATCTGGGAGAAGCGCATTTGGGCGACCGGCTAGACGAAGCCCGGCGGCTATTTGCCCGTGTGCTGGATGCGCGCGGCGGCGGCTTGCGCATTCAGACGATTCATAGCTTTGCGCAAAGCCTGCTTGCGGCTTTTCCAGCCGAAGCGGGTCTGCCGGTGGGCTTTCGCCCTGTGGAGGGGCGCGAAGAAAGCCAATTGCGCGATGAGACTTTAGCTAGCCTTGTGGCCGAGGCGGAGCGCGAAGGGCGGCTTGGGACGCTTGATCGCCTCAGCTTTTTGGCGCGCACGCTGGGTGAAGATGCCGCGCGCACGCTGTTGCGTCGCTGTGCGCAAGCGCCCGATGCGATGGCGGCCATTGGCTCGGGTGTTGAGGCACGGGTGCGGACATGGCTGGGGATTGGCGGGCTGGATGTCATGGCCCATGTGCGCGACGGCTGTTCTGACACAGGGTTTGATCTTGCCGCACTGGTGGCGGTGCAGCACATGTTTACCTCGGCCGCGGGCGTGCGTCTTCCGGGTTTGGGGCAGCACATTATAGATTGGCGCGCGCGCGATGTTGCGGGCCGGATGGCGACGCTCGATGATTTGATGAAGGCGTGGGCGAATGATGAAGGCCAGCTGCGCGACAACCCAGCTTGGAAGCCCAAAGACGCCCAATATGCAGACCTTGTCGGGCCGCTGCACGCCCACTTCTTTGGTTTGCGTGAAATGCTCCGCTTGGAAGAGACGGCACAAGGCCTGACAGCCGCGCTGACTTTGGGTCAAGATTATGCGCGCGCTTATGCCGAGGCCAAACGCGTGGCGGGCGTTGCTGATTTTAACGATTTGATCCGCGCGACGGTGCGGCTGTTACAGACACCGGGCATTGGCGATTGGATAAAATATAAGCTTGATCAAAGCGTCGATCATATTTTGGTCGATGAGGCGCAAGATACCAATGCCGATCAATGGGCGATTGTAAACGCGCTGTCTGAAGAGTTTTTTGCAGGTGAGGGCGCAAAGGCCGAAGTCCAGCGCACGATTTTTGCTGTCGGGGATTTTAAGCAGGCGATTTTCGGCTTTCAGGGCACAGACCCGCGCGAATTTGAAGGTGCAGGGCAGGCGTTTGACGCAAAAGTCGCGGCAACTGGGCAACGCCTTCAGCGTTTGGAAATCAGCCAGTCCTTTCGATCAAGCCAACCGATTTTGGATGCAGTTGATGCTGTTATTGCAGCTGTAGGCCCCGAGCAAATGGGCTTGCCCGAGGTGCCTGCCAAGCACCAAAGTTTTAAAGGCGGCACGGGCCATGTAGAACTGTTCCCGCTGCACTTTACGGACCCTGCAGAGGCTGATGATACAGGCGATGCAGAGGAAAGTTGGTTTACCGCTTCTGAGCTTGATTGGGCCCGCGCTTTGGCACGTAAAGTCAGGCATTGGACGACCGGCGGCCTGTATCTTGATGCCAAGGGACGGCCAGCAGAGCCGGGCGATGTGATGATCTTGCTGCGCAGCCGGTCTGACCTGGCGCGGCTGATTGTCTCGCGATTATATGAAGAGCAGGTTGCAGTCGCAGGGGTGGATCGGTTGCGCCTTGATGCGCCAATTGCCGTGCAAGATTTGATGGCCGCGATCCGCTTCGTGCTGCAACCAGCGGACGATTTGAGCCTTGCCGCGTTGCTTGTTTCGCCACTTGTCGGCTGGTCGCAGGATCAGCTTTATGCGGCGGCACAGGGGCGGGCTGGTGCGCTCTGGCCGCATCTGCGCGCGACGCAACGGACTGAGGCTCTGGCGCCCCTTTATGCACTGCTCGATATGGCAGATCGCGTGACGCCTTATGCGTTTCTGGAAGCCATTTTATCGGGCCCGATCAATGGCCGCGCCAAGTTGATTGCGCGGCTGGGGGAAGAAGCGCGCGACCCGATTGAAGAATTGCTCAACGCTGCGCTGCAATTTGAAGCGACCCAGACGCCCTCGCTTCAGCTGTTCCTCGATTGGTTTTGTCGGGGCGATGTGGAGATTAAGCGCGATCCCGCAAAGCCAGAAAATGCCGTGCGCGTGATGACTGTGCATGGATCTAAAGGTTTGCAGGCGCCCATTGTTGTGCTGGCCGATGCCACATCTGATCCCGACAATAAGCATGCCTTTGATTTGGAATGGGAAGCGGAAGAGGGGTTAACCTTGCCCATCCACCGCCCCAAAAAAGAAGCGCTGGTGCGATCATTAAAGGACTCAGCTGACCGGCAGGATGCACGCGAGCGCAATGAGCATTGGCGGCTGCTCTATGTGGCCATGACACGTGCGGAAGAATGCCTGTTCATCGGCGGGGCGCTCAACAAATCACAGCTCAAGGCCAAGAAAATTGGCGAGGATTGTTGGCATAGCCGGGTGGCGGATGGATTAAAGGCCCTTGGCGCGCAAGATGTGGCGGGCAGCCTAGTCCTTGCGCGTCGGGAAAAGGCCAGTGGTGCTAAGGCAAAGCCTGCGCCTGTCGCAGAAAGCTGGCAGGGGCCTTTGCCAGCTTGGGCACTCGCGCAAACGCCGCAAGAGGCCCGCCCGGCGCGTCCCTTGGCGCCATCGGCGCTGGGTGTTGCTGATCTTGCCGCAAGCCCACCTCCTGATCCGGCGATGAAAGCTGCAGCGCTGCGCGGCACCTTGCTTCATGGGCTGTTTGAGCGGCTTCCCGCGGTGCGTCGGGAAGATCGACGCGCAGCTGGGCTAATTTGGCTCGACTCTCAAGCCGCATGCGACCCGGAAGAGCTGATCGATGCGGCCTTAGCGGTGATTGATCACCCCGAATTTGCGGATATTTTTGGGCCGATGGCGCTTGCTGAAGCCCCCCTGGCTGGTGTGGTTGACGGGGTTGTGATTGCAGGGATTGTCGACCGCCTGTTGATTGAGGACGAAGCAGTTACGGTGATTGATTTCAAAACCGGGCGGCGTGTGCCGAAGGATGCTGAGGCGGTGCCAGATTATTATAAGGCGCAA
>JAGWVG010000212.1 GCA_018970965.1 Alphaproteobacteria bacterium
GCGATGGAGAGCGTGCGCAGCCAGGGCAGCTGATCTGAAAAGCGCGCAAGGCCATATGGCCCGGTCAGGATGCCGATCAGGATGAAGCCGATGACGGGCGTGATGCGCACGCGCGCAAAGGCCGGGATGACGACGCCCGCGGCGCCAAGGATGAGGAGCGCGTCATGGAGCGCCGCCGTGGAGGTGTCGGCTGTCATGGGCACAGCCTAGCGCGCGACCGCCGCCTTTGTCATTCGCGCGGGGCCCCGAACACAAAAAAAGAGCGGACGGTTGCCCGCCCGCTCTACATGTCAGGTGCCGCTGAGGATCAGGCCCAGGCGGCCATTTCCTTTTCGAGGTTCCCGCGGATCGCCTCGAAGAACTGTTCGGTCGTCATCCAGGCCTGATCCGGGCCGATGAGGATCGCGAGATCCTTGGTCATCGCGCCGCTTTCGACCGTCTCGATGCAGACCTTTTCAAGCGTTTCGGCAAAGCGCGTCACGTCCGGCGTATTGTCGAACTTGCCGCGATAGATGAGGCCGCGGGTCCAGGCGAAGATCGATGCAATCGGGTTGGTCGATGTGGCCTTGCCCTGCTGGTGCATGCGGTAGTGGCGCGTCACCGTGCCGTGCGCGGCTTCGGCTTCGACCGTCTTGCCATCGGGCGTCATCAGAACCGACGTCATCAGGCCCAGCGAGCCAAAGCCCTGTGCCACCTGATCCGACTGAACGTCGCCATCATAGTTCTTACAGGCCCAAACGAACTTGCCGCTCCACTTCAGCGCCGATGCGACCATGTCGTCGATCAGGCGATGTTCATAGACAATGCCAGCTTCTTCAAACTTGGTCTTGAATTCTGCCTCATAGACTTCTTGGAACAGATCCTTGAAGCGGCCGTCATAGGCCTTGAGGATGGTGTTCTTGGTCGACAGGTAAACCGGCCAGCCCAGACCCAGGCCATAATTCATCGACGCACGAGCAAAATCGCGGATCGAGTCGTCCAGATTGTACATGGCCAGTGCCACGCCCGATGACGGGAATTGGAAGACTTCTTCGTCAATCTTTTCGCCATTATCGCCATCCCACACGAGGCGCAGCTTGCCCGGCCCGGGGACGCGGAAATCAGTGGCCTTATACTGGTCACCAAAAGCGTGACGGCCAACCACAATCGGGTCTGTCCAGCCCGGGATCAGCCGGGGAACGTTCTTGATCACAATCGGTTCACGGAACACGACGCCGCCCAAGATATTGCGGATCGTCCCGTTGGGCGATTTCCACATTTTCTTAAGGCTAAATTCTTCGACGCGCGCTTCATCGGGCGTGATGGTGGCGCATTTGACAGCGACGCCATATTCCTTGGTCGCATTAGCGGCATCAATGGTAATTTGGTCGTTGGTTTCGTCGCGCTTCTCGACCGAAAGATCGTAATATTTAAGATCGATGTCGAGATAGGGCAGGATCAGCTTTTCGCGAATCCACTGCCAAATGATGCGGGTCATTTCATCGCCGTCCATCTCGACGACGGGGGTTTTCACCTTAATCTTGGACATAGTTTGCTCTTTCCCCGGGGACTTGGTCGCGGATGGCCTTAGGGCGGGAAATCGCGTCAATCAACTGCTCTCATTGTATCGGGGCGGTCCTGCCTCTATGAGAGGCGTATGACAGAACATGATCAGGCCGTCGCTGCGGGCGAGGGCGTTAAATGGAGCTGGCCCTCGGTTCATCCGGAAGGCCGTAAATTCGCGCTGATTGCAGCGGCCATCACAATTGCTTTGGCCCTGGCGGGGTGGACCTTTTTCGCCTGGCTGTTTGTTGGCCTGACATTGTGGGTTTTGGCCTTTTTTCGGGATCCTGTCCGCAGTGTGCCGCAAGGTGCAGATTTTGTTGTGGCTCCGGCAGACGGAATGGTCACACTTATCCGGCATGTACCGCCGCCGCGTGAGCTGGTGGGCGTCAATGGCCTGGCCGATGCACCCATGATGCGCGTCTCTATCTTCATGAGCGTGTTTGATGTGCATATTAACCGAGCGCCAATTGCAGGGACGATCCGACAGATTGAATATATCGCGGGCAAATTCCTCAATGCCGACCTTGATAAGGCAAGTGAGGATAATGAGCGCCAGCATTTTCTGATTGAGCGTGCGGATGGCGTAAAAATTGGCTTTACCCAGATTGCAGGACTCGTCGCACGGCGTATTGTGCCTTTGTCCAAGGTGGGCGATGTGGTTGTGGCAGGCGAGCGGGTGGGCCTTATTCGCTTTGGGAGCCGCGTTGACGTTTATCTTCCCGCAGGCACCGCTCCTAAAGTCGCTTTGGGCCAACGCTGTGTGGCGGGCGAAACGATTTTGGGCGTCATTGGGGACGGCGCCGCCGCCGTCGCAATTAGCCAGTGATGTCGCCTATGAAGCGCGGCATCAGCTTGCGCGCTGTGGCTCCCAATGCCGTGACAGCGTTGGCGCTTTGTTTTGGGCTCACCGCCATCCGCTTTGCGATTTCAGCGGTCAGCGCCAATCCGCACCCAGCTGACTGGGAGCGGGCAATTGGCGCGATTGTTATTGCCGGCGTGCTGGATGGCTTGGATGGCCGAATTGCGCGTCTGCTCAAGGGCGAAAGCCGTTTTGGCGCAGAATTGGACTCACTGTCTGATGTGATTGCCTTTGGGGTGTCGCCGGCGCTGATCGTCTATCTCTGGTCGCTGCAACATATGCCACGCTTTGGATGGATTTGTGCGCTGGCCTTTGCCGTGTGCTGTGCCTTGCGCCTTGCGCGCTTTAACGCCGCAATTGATGCGGAAGAACAGCCGCATAAATCAGCGGGCTTTTTAACCGGCGTTCCCGCGCCAGCCGGTGCAGGTTTGGCATTTGTGCCGCTATATCTCTGGATCGTCACGGAAAATGATGTGTTCCGTAACCCCATTCTCGTTGCGCCGTGGCTGGTCTTTGTCGCGACGCTGATGATCTCGAATGTCGCTACATTCAGCTGGGGCTCCATCCGTCTGCGCCGTACTGTGCGTCTGGAAGCCATTTTGGCGGTGGCGTTGATTGGCGCTGCGCTCTTTTCCGAGCCGTGGGTTACGCTCACCGTTGTGTGCTTGGGCTATCTGCTGATGATTCCCTTCAGCATTCGCAGCTACGCTAAAATTCGCCGCGCCCGTAACGCTTAAGCGTCTGGCGCCTAAGCCTTTATCTGCGGCTTAGGCGGCGATGCGATGACGGGTGGGCGTAAAGCGCGCAGCCGTGCGTCGCGCACGACGGCGGGGCATATAGGCAGGGGCGGTGCGCGCCGATACCAAATGATATTCGCCGGCAAGCGCGGCGCCAATTTTATCGCCCGATTCGACCAACAAAGTCCGAATCATCAAAAGCGACGCGCCCAGCAGGCCAGTGAAAAACAGGAACGCGAGGAAGTGCATAACCAGTCTCCTTTTGTTCCGCTTATGTGATCCCGATTTGTTCTATCGTCAAGCAAAAAATAGAACATCATAAGAACGGCGGAGAAATCCGCAAATTTTCGGGGCATGTAGGAGAGAGAAGA
>JAGWVG010000213.1 GCA_018970965.1 Alphaproteobacteria bacterium
GCGCTGCCGCGCGTATTGCCGCGATCCGCGAGACGATTGAAGAAAGTGGCGTGCCTGTGGGCCTTGCCTCGGCGCCACCTGCAGGCTGGTTGGAAGATGCGCGCCAAGCCCTTCATGCCCGCGAAGCGTTTAGCGGCCTGTTGGATGCAGCGGGGCTAACATTGGATTTAGACGCGCTTATTCCCTTCGCCCGCTGGCGGCCCAATTTTAAGGAAACGCGGGTTTTTGATACGCGTTTTTATATCGCGCGCGCACCCGATGATCTGCCTGAGGCCATTGTTGACGCGACCGAAAATGTTCGCACCTTTTGGGATAGTGCCCAAGCGACCATCGATGCCGCCTTGCGCGGCGATGTGCATGTGATTTTCCCCACGCACCGCAATTTAGAGCGGTTGGCGCTGTTCAACAGCTTTGAAGAAGCCCGCGCGCATGCTGAAACTGTGCCCGTGGAAACAGTGACGCCTTGGGTGGAAAAAGAGGGGGAGAATATCTTCCTCTGCATCCCCGAAGGTCTGGGCTATCCCGTCACCCGTGAAAGCATGAAAACGGCCAAACGCGCGGGGGATTGAGCGCCTGCCGCAGGGCTCCTTAATGTGCTCCGGCCTTGAGCCGGAGCCAAGCTTGGCGCGGTGATTTGGCATCTGGGCTCCGGGTCAAGCCCGGAGCACACGTCTTGCGCTATTCAATCGTGCTCCCGCCCTGCGCCCGATCACATGGCCGAACTACCGCGCTCTTAATGCTGAAATCGTTGTCCCCACACTAATCCGCTCGGCCTCGGTTTTCAGGTGCAGCAGCCTGAGACCGTCACGCGCCATCGCCTCGGCCAGCGCGGGCGCGAACTGATCCGTTGTCTCGACAGTTGCCGCCCAGCCGCCATAAGCGCGCGCCAGAGCAGCGAAGTCGGGATTGAACAGCCCCGTTCCCGAGACGCGCGTCGGATATTCGCGCTCCTGGTGCATACGGATGGTGCCATAGACGCCATTGTCCACCACCAGCACCAGCAGGTCGCAGCGATATTGCATCGCTGTGGCAAGTTCTTGCCCGTTCATCATAAAATCGCCATCGCCGGCCAGCGCGACAACCATCTTGTCGGGGCAGCGTAGGGCAGCGGCAACGGCGGCCGGCGGGCCATAGCCCATTGCGCCCGCGGTCGGCGCCAATTGTGTGCCGGGGCCGCCATAGGGCCAATAGCGATGCCACCAGCCTGAGAAATTGCCCGCGCCATTGCACAGGATGCTGTCCGCCGGCAGCGCATCGCGCATGGTCGCGACGCATTGACCGAGGTCGAGTTTGGTATCGAACGGGGCAGGCGTGTTCCACGCAATCCAATCTTGATGCGCCTCGGCTCCGTTGGGTGATGGGGCGGCTGGGGCAGGCAAGGCCGCCGCCGCTTGGGTAAAGCGTGTCATATCGGCACAGATCGCCAGATCCGCTTGATAAACGCGGTTCAACTCATTGGGGTCGGGATGGATATGGATGAGCGTCTGGCCCGGATGATCGGGGGTTATGAGCGTATAGCCATCCGTCGTTGCTTCACCCAATCGTGCGCCAATGGCCAGAACAAGGTCTGCCGCTTTAATCCGCGCGACGAGCTTAGGGTTGGGGCCATAGCCCAAATTGCCGGCCCACACGGCAGAGTCATTCGCCATAGCATCTTGCCGGCGGAATGCAGCCGCGACGGGAATGCCCCAGCTCTCCGCAAAATCCTGCATTGCCTGTGCCGCCTCAGGCGTCCAGCCCGCGCCCCCAATTATGGCAACTGGGTTTTTCGCGGCGGTCAGATGTGCGGCCAGCGCCGCCATCTGTTTGGGCTCTGGCGCTTGGGCAATGCGTTCGACGCGGGGGCGATCCATAGCCTCCGCCAGTTCGCACAACATATCTTCCGGCAGGGCAATCACCACCGGGCCGGGGCGGCCTGACATGGCAACTGTAAAGGCGCGGGCAATATATTCGGGGATGCGCGCCGCTTCATCAATCCGCACCGCCCATTTGGCTAGCGGCGTGAACATGGCGGTAAAATCAACTTCCTGAAAACCCTCACGGTCCTTCATGCCGCGGTCGACATCGCCAATGAAGAGGATCATCGGCTGCGAATCCTGCATGGCCACATGCACGCCAATGGCGGCATTGGTCGCTCCGGGGCCGCGTGTGACGAAGGCAATGCCGGGCCGCCCCGTTAGCGCGCCATCTGCGCACGCCATGAAGGTAACGCCGCCTTCCTGACGACACACCACATTTTCAATCTGCGGTGTATCGTGCAGCGCATCGAGGACAGCCAAAAAGCTCTCCCCCGGCACAGAAAACAGCCGATCCACGCCTTGGATCACAAGCTGGTCTACAAGAATGCGGCCACCGGTGCGGGCGAGTATCTGGGTCATAATGTCTTTCTAGACGCGCGCGCGAGGGGAGAAAAGGCTCAGCGTTCAGGCCGCGTCCAAATCCAACTAAGGCACAGAACAGCGATGGCTGGTGCGATCAGCGACCAAGGCAGCGAGGTGAAGAGGAAGCCCAAAGCGATGCTCAGTGCAAAGGCGGCCGTGGCCGCGCGTTTGCCGGTGCGGCTGATGATCCCCTTTTCGCGCCACGCACGCAATGTCGGGCCATAACGCGGGTGGTTGAGCAGCTTTGCTTCCCATGCTGGGTTGCTGCGTGAAAAGGCAAAGGCAGCGAGGATCAAGAACGGCACCGTGGGCAGAATGGGCAGAAAAGCACCAATCACGCCCAGCGCGACCGAGGCAAAGCCCAGCGCCTGCCACAGCACCCGGCGGACGGGGCCGCCTTGGCTCACGCTTGGTGGATCGCCTTGGTCACAAGATAGCTGTCCAGCCCTTCTGGCCCGCCCTCGCTGCCAAAGCCTGAGTCCTTGATCCCGCCAAAAGGCGCATCAGGCACTGAAATAGCAAAGGTGTTGATGCCCACCATGCCGCTTTCCACCGCATCGCCCAGCAAATTCGCCTGACGGCCATTTTCGGTAAAGGCAAAAGCAGCCAAGCCATAAGGCAGGCGGTTGGCCTGGTCGATGGCCTCATCAAAGCTGTCAAAGGGCCGCATCAGCGCGACGGGGCCAAAGGGCTCATTCGACATGACATTGGCCTCCAGCGGCACATCTGCCAGCACTGTCGGCTGATAGAAAAAGCCCTGATTGCCGCGCGCACCCCCGGCGAGAACCCGCGCGCCCTTGGCACGGGCATCTTCCACCAGCGCATCAATCGCATCGGGGCGGCGTGAATTGGCAAGCGGGCCCATTTTCGTTGCGGCATCCAAGCCATTGCCGACAACCACGTGCTGCGTCCGCGCGGCAAAGCCTTCGACAAAGCGATCGTAAATGCCACGCTGCACGTAAAAGCGTGTCGGCGAGACACAGACTTGGCCGGCATTGCGGAATTTCTGTGGGACAACCATGTCGAGTGTCTTTTCCAGATCGCAATCGTCAAAGATCAGCACCGGGGCATGGCCGCCCAATTCCATCGT
>JAGWVG010000214.1 GCA_018970965.1 Alphaproteobacteria bacterium
GTTGCCCTTTTAGGCTCACCCAATGTCGGTTGATTTGTCCCAATTTGAGTCCGGGCATCGCTATGCCGGCGATTATGAGGCCGATTTACGGGCGTTGCAGCAGCGCCTCGCACATATTCAAGCGGCCTATATTACGCATGGCGGACGTGCGATCATTGCGGTTGAGGGGTGGGATGCCTCTGGCAAGGGTGGCGCCATCCGGCGGCTCACCGCATCTTGGGATCCGCGCTGGTTTCACGTCTGGCCCATTGGCGCGCCGAACCGGCAAGCGGCTGATCGCCATTTTCTGTGGCGTTTTTGGCAGCACATTCCCGCGCGCGGCAATATCAGCGTATTCGATCGAACATGGTATGGCCGGGTTTTGGTAGAGCGCGTTGAAGGTTTGTGCTCCCAAACAGACTGGCAGCGCGCTTATGATGAAATTAACGAATTTGAAGCGCAGCAGCGGGATGCCGATACGGTGCTGATAAAGATATTCCTGCATGTTACGGCGCAAGAGCAGGATAAGCGCTTAAAAAGCCGCCTTAATGACCCTTGGAAGCGCTGGAAAACGGAGCCCGAGGATTATCGAAATCGGGCAAAGCGGCCTGCCTATTTGGAAGCATATGCTGATATGTTTCGACAGTGTAACACGCGATGGGCGCCGTGGATTGTACTGGATGGCAATAACAAAAAGGCGGCACGTATCGCTTTTTTGCAGGCTGTTGAAGATCAGTTGGAGTCCGCCGTGGATATGAACCCACCTGCGTTAGACACAGCGCTTGCTGAGCTGGCAAAGGCGGCATTTGGGACTGCCGGAGATTCGGCAGATCATGGATAGCTGATCGCCATAACCTCATATTCAATGACACCTGCGGGCAGCGTTAAGCGACGGACATCGCCTACACGTGCGCCGCGCACCGCCCGGGCGATAGGGGCGTTCCACCCGACCAGGCCGCATGCGGCATCCGCCTCATCATCCCCGACAATCGTGATCGTGCGGTGATGATCGTCCTCATCGGCAAGGGTTACTGTAGCGCCGAATAAAACAACCGATTTATCGGGCTGCGCCGCCGGGTCGACCACGCGTGCAGCCTTGATCCGCCGGGAAAGCCAGCCCAATTCTCGATCAATCTCGCGCAGCCGCTTTTTGCCGTAGATATAGTCTCCATTTTCAGAGCGATCGCCATTGCCCGCTGCCCATGAAACAGTTTCGACCAGCTTGGGGCGCTCTTCGGCAAACAAGGCATGGTAACGCGCTTGCAGTGCAGCAAAACCTTGCGGCGTGATGTAATTGGGCTTGTCCACTTAGCCGGGGTAGCGCTTGCCAAGATAAGTGGAAAGGGGGGTGCTGCTGCGCACAGTGGCGCGTGCAGGGTTTAGCGCATCATAGACAACGGCGTTTTCCAGCACCCGCTGCACATAATTGCGCGTTTCAGAAAACGGGATAGCTTCAATCCATTCAAGGACATCGCGGTCGTCACGCGGATCGCCTATGGTGCGGAGCCAGCGATTCACATTGCCTGGGCCAGCATTATAGGCCGCAATCGCCAAAACATAGGATCCGTTATACTGATCCATTAAGCGTCCAAAATAGGTAGAACCCAGCGTCATATTGTAAACTGGGTCTGTCAATTGGTTCTCTGAGTAACTTAGGCCTGCACGCGGGGCTGTCGCGCGCGCGGTCGCGGGCATTAATTGCATAAGGCCGCGGGCGCCCACGCGGCTGGTGGCGGCACGGTCAAATTGGCTTTCTTGACGGGATATGGCGTGAATGATGCTCCAATTGGAGACATGATCAGCCGGCACATCAATTTGCGGAAAGGCCGTTCGCATATAGCCAGAGAGGCCGGAATTGCGGGCATTGCGGCCAACAAGAACATTCAAATCTGGCCGACCGGCCTGTGCGGCCAATTCTGACGCCAAAATATGCTCGGCATCAGTACTCACAGCATTGGCGATGCTGCGCACAAATAGGCTTTGTTCTGTCCAATTGCCTGCTTTGCCCAGGGACAGCATGGCACGCACAACGCTGCGGTTCAAAAAGGCAGCACGGTCTTGCGCTGTCACCGCAACAGTAATGGCATCATGGGAAACATCTGGAAGTCTTCCCAAGCGTTCTGCAGCCAACTGACCATGAAATTGGTCGCTAAACCGGGCCGCATTTTCAAATGCCGATTGTGCAGCGACTGGCTTGCCCGCAGCCAGCCAAGACCGCCCCGCCCAATACCAACCGCGGGCCTGCGTCTGTGGTGATTTGGCGGCACCCGCATAGAGCGTAAACAGGGCGGCTGCATTTTCAGGCATGTTCAGTCGGTTCAGTGCCGCTGTCGCGCCTAGCCAACTGAGGTCAGTATAGGCATCACGTTCAGCAAAGGGCCTGTCGCGGACTGCGGTGCCCGGCGGATAGGCGCTGACAATGCGGCTCGCAATGTCATAGGCCAACTGCCATTCATTGTCCTTGGCCGCATCCTGCGCAGACAGAAGCAACATCTGCAGCCACACATCGGGTGATGCCGGATAGGCCGACATCGGCATATTAAATCTCAGGATTTGGCGGGCCACGCCGCTTTGGCCGGTTGATCTGAGCCACCACATATAGTCGGCTATAAAGCCCGGATCGAGCCGGACTGGGCTGGTCGCATAGGCAAGTCGGTCTGGCGCATCGGGGGCTTTGGTCAAAAGCGCGAGGCGGACTTCAAAGCTTGGGCGGCGCGCCGTGCTGGTAAAAGGTAATTGCCGCACCGCTGCGCTTGTCGCCCGCAGCCAGAGCAGCTTGTCCATTCGCTGATCTTGATCTTGTGCCGTCAATTGGGTGGCAAAGCGGGACATCAGCCGGGTTTCATCATCTGCCGACAAAAGCCCGCTTGTCCAGGCGCTACGTGCAGCCTGTATCGCCAATTGCGCCTGTCCCAGGCTCAGCAATGCCTCAGCAAAGCGCAGCCATGCAGAGGGCGTTTGTGGGGGATAAGCGCGAAAAAAAGATATGATGAGCGCGGGGCTATCCACTCCGGGACGGATAGAGCGCTCTGCAGCGGCGCGCAGCTGTGCTTCGGCAGGCCAATCTTTGTGGACGAGCAGGAAATTGGCGTAGCTTGAAAATCCATAAATGGCGCCGCGCCGCAAGGCGGCCCATTGTGCCAAGGGCGCAGCCATTGGGTCTGTGGGCGCTAATTCTCGCGCTGGAACTGGCGCAGAAACACCAGTTGCAGGCGTTTGTGGTTGGACAGGCGGGGTCTCAGAGGAAGATTGCGCTGCAACGGATTGCGCGCACACCAAAAGGGCCAGAGGAGCAAATCTGGCTGAAAGATAATGTAAGCGGGGTGACAACATACTGGACATGATAGGGTAGGCTTCCTTATTTGGCGCTGAATGGCCTGCGGAGCAAGGACTTGCTCTCCAGTCCGCAGATTTACGAGCTAAGGGGCAACCTTATGTTTTCCGGTTCTATTCCGGCCTTGGTCACGCCGTTT
>JAGWVG010000215.1 GCA_018970965.1 Alphaproteobacteria bacterium
ACGGACCAGCGCATTGCCTGCGGCAATCGAAACGCCGGCTTTGGCGTAGGTATAGGGTTCGGCGGGGGTGTTTTTGGCGTCCATTTTCTGGCTGCTAGCGTTATCGCACTTGGAATTCCACGCCCAACTCGTCAAAAGGCGCGCGTGACACGCACTTTGCGCTCTTTTCGGATGGCTCCTTTCGCCCTCGCGCTCGCTTGCGGGGCATTGGGCGTGGCCGTCTATGCCCAATTGGAGGGCAATGATCGAGGCGTTGCCCCCATTGATAGCGCGAGTAATTTTGAAGTGAGCGGCATTAGCGTTGATGTCGCGGCGCGCACAGCAGATCTAGCGCGCATGCGCGGTTGGCGCGAAGCACAACGGCTCGGCTGGAAAAAGCTGTGGGAACAAACTCATGGCACCGCCGCACCTGCCTTGAGTGATGGTGAGTTGGACACGATGGTGTCCGGCATTGTTGTGGAAGACGAGCAAATCGGCCCCAACCGCTATATTGCTCGGTTAGGCGTGCTGTTTGATCGGGTTCGCACGGGCTCTGTACTTGGTGTTGCGGGGCAGGGGCGGCGGTCTGCGCCGTTATTGGTGATTCCCGTGCAATATAGCGGGGGTGTCGCCCAGAGTTTTGAGACACGTACGGAATGGCAAAAGGCATGGGCGCGGTATCGCACGGCCGATAGCGTGATTGATTATGTCCGTCCCACAGGCAATAGCGCCGACCCGCTGTTGCTGACTGCCGCACAAACCGCCCGGCCTGGTCGCCGTTGGTGGCGGATGCTGCTCGATCAATATGGGGCAGCCGATGTGCTTGTGCCACAAGTTCGCTTGCAGCGGGTTTACCCGGGTGGTCCGGTTATTGGCACATTTTCTGCCTTTTTTGGGCCGGATAAGAAGCCTTTAGGGTCTGTTACATTGCGCGTCAGTTCTGCTGCAGGCTTGCCAAAATTGCTCGATGCAGGCGTGAAACGGCTCGATGATATTTATGCCGCGGCTTTGGCGCGGGGCGCTTTGAGGCCCGATAATTCGTTGGTCATTGAGCAGCCCGTAGATAACGCCGCACTTGAAGACACTTTGGATGCAACGGATGCCGCGCTGACAGCCGACTCTGCGGCTGCGGCTGGGCCAGCAGTTGCACTAACACGCAGTTTCCTTGTGCAATTTGATTCGCCGGATGTCGCCAGCGTTCCGGCAGCTGAAGCTTCGCTCAAAAGCATATCAGGCGTGCGCGCCGCAAGCACGACCAGCTTGGCATTGGGAGGCGTCTCTGTGATGCGCGTGTCTTTTGACGGTGATGCTGAGGCGCTGCGTGCGGCATTGGCGGGGCGGGGCTATCGCGTCAGCTTGTCAGGTGACACATTGCGCATCCGGCGATAATCCTTCGATATGAACCAGTTCGGATTGCCTTTTGATTGGCCGGCGGAAGAAGAAACCAGCGACTTCATTGTCACAGCGGCGAATGAGGCGGCGGTACGGCATCTGGAAAGCCCAGGCAGTTGGCCCGTCCGCGCTGCCTTGCTGACGGGGCCGCGAAAAAGCGGCAAAAGTCTTTTGGGCAGGATTTTCGCCGCGCGGACGCACGCCACAGTTATCGATGATGCCGATCAGCGGTCTGAAGAGCAGCTGTTTCACGCATGGAACATGGCGCAAGAAACGCGTATTCCGGTACTGATGATTGCAGAACATGCGCCACCATTATGGTCTGTGCGCTTGCCAGACTTGCGATCGCGCCTGCAAGCAACTCCGGTATTGCGGATTGAAGCGCCTGATGCCGCTTTGACCGAGGCTTTGTTAATCAAATTGCTAAGCAAGCGAGGGTTAGCACTGATGGCGGAGTGTGCCGCGTACGCTGCCACGCGCCTTGAACGCAGCTATATTGCCATTGAGCGCGCGGCAGATGCCATTGATGCCGCATCGCTGTCACAAAAGCGCGGCATAACACTTCCTCTTGTGCGTCAGGCCCTTGAAGCCGCGCATCTGATTGACAGTCAGGGGGGAAGGCGTGAACAATCACCAGATGAAGCCGCAAACGACTGAAACTTGGAGCGAGGCAGAAAGCCCTTGCGCGCCTGAGCGGCGTTTCTTTAATCGTGAGCTCAGTTGGCTGCAATTTAACTGGCGCGTGTTGGAAGAAGCACGCAATCCAGCGCACCCCGTGTTGGAGAGGCTGCGCTTCCTGTCCATCTCGGGAAGCAATCTTGACGAGTTTTACATGGTGCGCGTGGCGGGCCTGCGCGGCCAGATGATGCAGGGCATTGATGCGCAGTCAATTGATGGGCTGACCCCAACGCAACAAATGGAGGCCATTGAGGCAGAGGCGGCGGCGCTCATGCGTGAGCAACAAGCCCTTTGGCATGATTTAAGAGGGTTGCTCGCAAAGTCTGGCATTCAGGTCTTGGATCAGGTGGATTTGGATGCCGAAACGACGGCTGCGCTGCTGAACTATTTTACTGACCAGATTTTTCCTGTTCTTACCCCTCAAGCCCTTGATCCTGCGCACCCATTCCCATTCATCCCCAATCAGGGCTTAAGTCTTATTTTTGATTTGCGACGCAAATCTGATGGGGAGACAGTGCGTGAGCTGGTGATGATCCCCGCTTCTGTTCCGCGGTTTGTGCGATTGGCCGGCGCGCGGGCGCGATATGTGGCCATTGAAACGCTCATCCGCCATTTTTCGGAGCAGCTGTTTCCCGGATTTGATGTGCGCGGGGCAGGGGCTTTCCGCATTATCCGTGACAGCGATATTGAAGTGGAAGAAGAGGCGGAGGATTTGGTCCGCTATTTCCGCAGTGCTATCAAACGCCGTCGCCGCGGGCGTGTGATCCGCCTGAAAGTGGAAGCAGGCATGCCGGACGAACTTGCCCAGTTGGTGCGGCGTGAATTGGGCGGTGTAAATGCCTCTGTCTCGGAGACAGATGGCTTTTTGGGCATTGGGGATTTGAGCCTGCTGGTTGACGAAGACCGGCCTGATCTAAAATTCCCGCCCTATTCTGCGCGTTTTCCTGAACGCATCCGCGAACATGATGGCGATTGTTTTGCGGCCATCCGACAGAAAGACATTATCGTCCATCATCCCTATGAGGCGTTTGACGTCGTCTTGGCCTTTTTGAACCAAGCCGCAGCCGATCCGGATGTCGTGGCGATCAAACAGACATTGTATCGCGCCGGCAAGCAATCTGCGGTTATTCGCGCGCTGTGTGACGCGGCGGAAGCTGGAAAATCAGTGACCGCTGTCGTTGAGCTGAAAGCCCGCTTTGATGAAGAGCAGAATTTGCACTGGGCTTCGCAATTAGAGCGATCGGGCGTGCAAGTGGTTTACGGGTTTATCGACTGGAAAACGCACGCGAAAATTTCAATGGTGGTGCGCCGCGAGGCAAAAGCTGTGCGCACCTATTGCCACTTTGGCACCGGAAATTACCACCCGGTTACAG
>JAGWVG010000216.1 GCA_018970965.1 Alphaproteobacteria bacterium
CGCTCCGGTCATAAACGCGGAACCAGACATCTGTCCGCGCCGTCAAAACAACCGCGCCGGCAGGCGTCGCGATTGCTGGGGGTGCCAAAGGCTTGCGGGCGGCCGCAGGTTTGGCGGCGGGCCGTGCGGGCGCCGTTTGCACGTCCGGTGTCAACAATGTTGTCCGCCACAGACCATAGCCGCCCGCAAACAGGACAAGCACAATTGCGGTCGTCACGGCAAGCCAGCGCGGCGGGACGCGTGCCGGATCGGCAATATCATCTGACGATGCCATCGACATCGCGCTAACTTCGCGCCCCAGTTCAATGCGCAGATCGCGCGTCAGGCTGACTTCATCTTGGTCGAGTGCGCGCGCAAAGGCACGGACAAATCCTGCCGCATATGTGAAAGAGGGGAGAGCCGCATATTCACTGCGCTCCAAAGCCTCTAAATGGCGCAACGGGATACGGGTTTTTTCCGCAATGTCTTCAAGGCTTAGCCCAGCGGCAAGACGCGCGGCGCGGAGTCTGTCCCCCACCCGTTCCATCAACGGTAACATCGCATCGCTTGTTGCATCTGCCATTTTGTGCTCCGTGGCGAAAACGCCGACAAAAATCACATATATTAATTTTTTGTTAGCACAGCAGATATCGCCGCGCGAGCCCAGAGTCTCGCGAAAAATTATGCCACATCGATACTGTGGTCGCGCGCCCAATCCGTCAGCTTTGCGCGCAAGTCACGCGGCGGCTGCGCAAGCCAAGCTTGCATGGCGGTTTTCGTCGCCGCCAAATCAAGCGAACGCACCATCGCCTTCACCGGGGCGACGGCGGCTGGGGTAATAGACAAGCGCTCGATGCCCAAAGCCAAGAGCGCCATGGCCTCTAATGTGCGCCCGCCCATTTCGCCACATACAGTCACGGGCACCTTCGCCTCATTACACGCGGTCACAATGCGACGGATGAAGCGCAAAATGGCGGGCGATAGCCAGTCATAACGCTCAGCAAGCTTTGGATTGGCGCGGTCAGCTGCAAACAGGAATTGCGTTAGATCGTTGGTGCCGATCGACAGAAAGTCGATCTTCGGCAGTAAGATATCCAAGGTTTCCGCAAGCGCTGGCACTTCCAGCATTGTGCCATAGCGAATGCGCAGCGGCAGTTGGCGGCCCTGCTTGGCCATCCAATCTCGCTGGCGTTCAAAAATCGCTTTGGCTTCGTCAAATTCCCATGGCTCTGACACCATTGGAAACATGACTTGAAGGGTGCGTCCGGCGGCGGCTTCCAGAAGCGCGCGGGCCTGCGCTTTCATCAGGCCATCACGCTCCAGTGCCAGCCGCAAGGCGCGCCAGCCCATGGCGGGGTTTTCTTCTTCATTGCCGTCAAATCGCAGATAAGGCAGGGCTTTATCGCCGCCAATATCAACCGTGCGGAACACCACGGGCCGGTCCCCCGCGGCATCCATAACATCGCGATACAACCGCTGTTGCCGCTCCCGCTGCGGCATGGTGGCCGAAACAAGAAACTGAAATTCGGTGCGGAACAGGCCAATGCCATCTGCCCCGGTCACATCCAATTGTGAGACGTCATCGCGCAGGCCAGCATTGACCATCACCGTAATCCGCTCACCATCTTTGGTGATGGGAGGTTGCGATTTCAGTGCAGCATAGGCTGCCCGACGCTTTTGCGACGCGGCCAAGCGGTTGGCAAAGGCTTCTTCCATGGCCGTGCTTGGACGCACAAAGGCCGCAGATTGCCCTGCATCCAAGAGGACAAGATCCCCTTCATTAATCGACCGGCGCACGCCTTTTACGCGGCCGAGAACGGGAATGCCCATTGCCCGCGCCACAATGGTCACATGTGCCGTCAGCGAGCCCTCTTCCAACACGACGCCTTTCAAGCGGCGTCGATCATATTCCAGCAATTCCGCCGGGCCTAAGTTGCGCGCGATTAGGATTGTGTCTTGTCGCAGCCCGGCTTGTGCGGCTGAGCCCAATTGGCCCGAGACGATCCGCAACAAACGGTTCGACATGTCTTCTAGATCATGCATCCGGTCTGCCAGCAGAGGATCATCAATCTGGCGCATGCGCATGCGCGTGCGTTGCTGCACCCGTTCAATTGCCGCTTCAGCGGTCAGGCCGCTATCAATCGCTTCGTTGATGCGCCGACGCCAGCCTTCATCATAGGCAAACATCTTATACATCTCGAGGACTTCGCGATGTTCGCCTTCCACGCCAAATTCGGCTTCGCTTGCCATGCGCTCAATTTGTTCGCGCATCTTATCAAAGGCCGCATATACGCGGTGACGCTCTGCCTCGATGTCTTCGGCAACAGTGTGTTCAATTGTCACGCGCGGCTGGTGGAACACTGCATAGCCTGAGGCCATGCCATCAACCAGCTTCAGCCCGGCCATTCGCTGGGCTGATGTGTCTTGCACCTTCGATCCGCGCCGCTCGGCATTATCAATGAGCCCCGCATTGGCGATCAGTTCAGACAGGACCATCGCCACTGTCTGCAGCGCTTCAATTTCAAGCTCTTCATAACGGCGCGATTCGACATGCTGAACGCACAGCACGCCCACTGCATCTTCTTTGCGAATGATGGGGACGCCGGCAAAGCTGTGGAACAGATCTTCCCCGGTTTCAGGCTTATACGCAAAATCTGGGTGGCTGGTTGCCTCATCCAAATTGAGCGTCGCCACTTGTTCCGCAATTGTGCCGACCAAGCCTTCGCCCATGGCAAGTTTGGTCACATGCACGGCTTCTTGCTTCAATCCCTTGGTGGCGAACAGTTCCAGCAGACCCTCACGACGGAGATAAATGGAGCAGACTTCGCTCTTCAGCACTTCAGCAATAATGCCGACCACTTGGTTTAGCTTCGCCTGTGCGCTGGTGCGCGACGCCATAACCTCATGAAGGCGGGTCAAAATTTCGCGAGATGCAGAGGCGGCACTAGCAGGCATTGTCAATCGCTAGCAGTTTGGGGGCAAAGATGCCAAGCACAAGAAATCGAATTCACAACAGCGCTGCTCATCCGCCGCCATCCTCATCCTTGGCCTCATCTTCGTTGCGTGATGGTGCGGGCCGTGGCCGCTGTTCAGGCAGTTTGCCGCCATTACAGGCATAGGTCATGGCCATTTCGACAAGCCCGCCGGGTTCAACGGGCTTATACTTCATCGCGACATCCGCGCCGCGCCAATCATGTGATTTAACGCCGTTCATCACCCGATAATAGCTGAGAGCGGCTGCAGTGCGCGCCCGGCAGGAAAAGCTATACCGCACCCGCTCGATCGACCCTCTATTGGCGGGGCCGCGCATGACGACAAATAACTGCATTGTCGGAAAGGTCCGCTCTCTGGCCAGCAGCGGCCCAGATTTCAAACTGCTTGGGTCAATGAAGATCTGACGGCCAGCCGT
>JAGWVG010000217.1 GCA_018970965.1 Alphaproteobacteria bacterium
TGCGCGTCTTCAAATGCCGCGCGCATCGCATCAATAGGCCCGTAAGTCACGTAAATCAGGCTATCTGTTCCTGCATAACGCAGCGCGGCAGACACGTGGCTGATCACCTCGCCTTCCACTTGCTGATCGCGCAGGGCCTGACATGCGCTGGCCTCAAGATCGGTTATGGCGTTTGCCAAGGGTGCTTCGGCTTCGGCAGATAGCGTGAGGTTAAGCGTGCGTTCTTGCACCAAACTGCGGTCGGCCAAGCCCATGCCATAGGCGGACAAGACGCCCGCGAGCGGGTGGATCATGATCCGATCCATCCCCAGTGCATCTGCCACAAGGCAAGCATGCTGCCCGCCAGCGCCGCCAAAACAGGCCAGCGTGTAGCGCGTCACATCATGCCCGCGCTGCACCGAGATTTTCTTGATCGCATTGGCCATATTGGCGACCGCAATAGTCAGAAACCCCTCGGCCAAATGTTCGGGCGTTGTCAGTTGCCCGGTCTTCTCGCTGACCTCTTTTGCCAGTGCTTCAAATTTTGCCCGTACATGATCGGCATCCAAAGGCGCATCGCCATTGGGGCCGAACACGGACGGGAAATGATGGGGCACAATTTTGCCCAACAGCACATTGCAATCCGTGACAGTCAGCGGCCCACCGCGCCGATAGGCGGCGGGGCCTGGGACAGCCCCGGCAGAGCGCGGCCCCACGGTCAGTCGCGCGCCATCAAAGGCGCAAATCGACCCACCACCTGCAGCGACTGTGTGGATACGCATCATGGGTGCGCGAATACGCACGCCGGCAACCTGCGTTTCATTATCACGCTCATAGTCGCCGGCATAATGTGACACGTCGGTGGACGTGCCGCCCATATCAAAGCCGATGACATGGTTAATGCCTGCTTGTTGGGCTGTCTTCGCAAGCCCGACAATGCCGCCAGCGGGGCCTGAGAGAATGGCGTCTTTGCCCTGAAAAGCAGCGCCACTCGTCAACCCGCCATTGGATTGCATGAAGAGCAAGTCTGCCGTGTCACCAGCTTCTGCGGCCAGCGTATCGACATAAGCTCTCAGCACGGGGGAAAGATAGGCATCAACCACACTGGTATCGCCGCGGCCCACCAATTTGATGAGCGGCGCGATTTTGTGGCTAACCGAGATTTGCGTGAAACCAATCTCGGCCGCAATCTCGGCCAAGCGGGCTTCGTGCTGCGTAAAGCGATAGCCGTGCATCAACACAATCGCGATAGCGCGCAAGCCCTTGGCATAGGCGTCAGTCAATGCCGCGCGGGCTTGTTGCTCATCAAGTGGGGTGATCACCGCGCCATCAGCGCCCATGCGTTCGGTTATTTCCGCAACATGTGCATAAAGCGGCGCCGGCTTCTTAATCTCGCGGGCAAACAGGTCGGGCCGCTCTTGATAGCCAATGGCCAGCGCATCGCCAAAGCCGTGTGTAATGGCAAGGCAGGTTGGCGCGCCTTGGCGTTCAAGCAAGGCATTGGTGGCCACCGTTGTGCCGATGCGCGCGTGAAGCGGCGGCAGAGGCCCTGTTGCGACACCCGTAATTTGGCGCATGCCGGCAACTGCAGCATCCGCATATTGGCCGGGGTTTTCGGACAAGAGCTTGGCCGTTTGCAGCCGCCCGTCAGGCGCGCGGGCGACAATATCGGTAAACGTCCCCCCGCGATCGACCCAAAAATGCCAGTCCAAAATCTTGTCCGTCATGCAGCGCTGATAGACGCAGTATCCGCGCTTTGGCTAGACGGCGGTCTGGATGGAGATGGCTGCTTTCCGAGCAACCCACCGATCATAGCACGCCGATAAAGGTGGCTGTTGGTGAAGAAGTGGAGGTGCGGACACCGCGGGTCGCGCAAGTCTCTCGGCATAAATTCCCTGTTTTCCGGGAATTAACAGCGAATTATTAAGAATTGCCCGTCTAGCATCTGCCTTCGATCGATCCAAACTGCCGAGAATTCTGCGGATCACCCGCGCGATTATTCCTCCAAAAAACAGGGAATTCTGGAGAGCGTAACAGGGAACTGGGACAAGCCTGATGTGAAAGGTGCAGTCAAATAGGCGGTGTCATAATGGGCCCGTTAAGCCTCAAGAAGATCACGCCTTTGCTCGAAGCAACGCAATGTGTTCAGGTCCAATGCCGCAGCACCCGCCGAGTATAGATGCGCCGGCTGCCTGCCAGGCAGCGGCGAATGCGCCATAGCCTTCGGGCGTCAAATCTTTGCGGATAGGGCAGAGCGCTGAGTTAGCTTCGGTGTCGGCGGCCATTGGCGGGAAAGCGTTGGCATACACACCGATTTTGATTGTGCCATGAGCCCCCAATTCCGAGCGCGCTTCACGGACGGCGGCCTCCATCACTTCTGGTTGGCTGCAATTGAACAGCAACGCTTCCGCCCCAACCTCTTTCGCAAGGCGCGCCGCGAGTGCCACACGTTCACCGGAGCGCAGGATGGGCACCTGTGCTGGGTCATGATCGTCCAACGTGAAAGAAAGCCAGAGTGGCTTTGATGTTGGCGCCGTTAGTGCGGCCGCAAGTCGAGCTTCGGCGAGCGATGAGAGCGTTTCTGCCAGCCAATGGTCAATATTCTCATTGAGGCCATCAATGAGTACCTCCAACACAACGCGAGCGCGATCAAGGTCAACAAGGTCTGGCCGGTAAGAGCCGCAAACAGGGGGCAGCGAACCAGCGACCCGAACTGGATGTCGCGATGCATCGGCTACTGCGCGCGCCAGCACCCCAGCGCGCGCCGCCAGCGCTGCGCCCTCAGATGCAAAGCGATCTGCGCCAATATGAAATGGCACAAGCGCATAGGAATTGGTGGTGATGACATCGGCCCCAGCTTCAACATAACTTTGGTGCACAGCACTCACAAAATCGGGCGCCTCCATCAGCGCTAATGCGGACCATTCAGGTTGACGAAAAGGCGCGCCGCGCCGGGCAAGTTCGCGGCCGGTGCCGCCATCAAGGATTACAAGTTCATCTGTCATATTGCGGATGAGCTTTTACATCCAACTTCCGCTTATGGCCAGTTTAGGAATGGGTTCTGGTCGGTTCAAAAGCGGTAACACTTTAGAGCCAATCACTTGGAGCACACTTTGCGCCATGGTCCTGATTTTCGCGAATCACTGAAGGCTGCCGCCTGTGAGTCGGAGAGCTCCTGCCAACGTGCAAGAGGCGAATGTAATGTGCGAAGCATGGCAATTATCCTAAAATATTGATGTAAACAGTGAAATCATCCCCCTACAAAGGGATGATTTATATCTGAATGACCTGCAGCTGTAGTCACAAAAAAGCCGATTAAATCGAATTGGCTGTTGTATCTGAGATATGCTATAGGGGCATTGTCGTTTTTAATGACGAAAAAAGGAGCACGTAAATGACT
>JAGWVG010000218.1 GCA_018970965.1 Alphaproteobacteria bacterium
GGGCTGATTGTCATCGGCAGCTCGCAAAATGAAGATGCGTGGCGCTATTTCAAGGCAATTGCGGATGATGGCTATTCGGTTGTCTTTTTCGGCTCGCCTTATGCAACTGAAACGGCGGTTCGTGCCGACAACTGCGCCGGCGGCGCAATGGCCGCGCGCCATCTGGCAGAACAAGGCTGCCGCCGCATTGCCTATATTGGGCCCGCCAGCCCGGCTCAGCAGCAGTTTGAAGCGCGCTTTGCCGGCTTTGCCGATGAATTGGCAAAACAGGGGCTAACGCCCATTCTCGCCCCCATCCCGTCGGGCGACAGCAAGGAAGAGCAAGGCGCTGCCGCGATTGCCGCGCTGCTGGATGCTGGGACTGAATTTGACGGCGTATTTGCCGTGACCGATTTATTCGCCTTGGGTGTGTTGCAAAAGCTCCAAGAGCGCGGTGTCGATGTACCCAACGCCGTATCCGTTGTGGGTTTCGATGGTATTCGCGCAGGCCTCTACGCTTATCCCACGCTCACAACGATTGAGCAGGATTTGGGACGCGCAGGCGAAATGCTCGTCGATAATGTGATCGCCGCAATCAACGGGGCGACCCCAGCGTTAGACCCCGTCCCCGTTAATCTCCAAATTCGCGGCAGTAGCCGATCCTAACGCCAAGGTGTTGGACGGGGCTCAGGCCATGCCTTTGCTCAAATCCATGCGTGAGGCGTCACCAATTTGCGATCCGCCGTCGCAATCCAAAATGGTGCCCGTGATATAGGCTGCTGCGGGCGAAGACAGGAAGACAGCGCATTCTGCCACTTCCTCAATTTCGCCCCAACGCTTCATCGCGATACGATCAAAATGGCTTTGGCGTGTCGCTGAATCGGGCGCGAGCCGCGCCATGCCTTCGGTATTGGCAATCGGCCCCGGCGAAATGCCGTTGACGCGGACATGCGGGCCCCATTCCAATGCCAGCACGCGGATGAGTTGGTTAATTCCAGCTTTTGCGGCGCAGGCGTGCGCTTGCAGGGCCGATGCATTAATTGCTTGGCCCGCCGTAATTGCAATCAGCGAGGCCCCCGGCAGATTGAGCAGATCATGACAGCCGCGGAACACATTGAAAGTGCCATTCAAATCAATATCGACAACTGTGCGAAATGCGTTGGCGGACATGCCCAGCACGGGGGCTAAGAAATTGCCTGCCGCTCCTGAGACGACAATGTCCATCTTCCCAAAGCGATCAACCACCTGCTCCATCGCACCACGAATGGCCGCATAATCGCGCACATCGGCGGATAAGCCCAGCGCATCCGGGCCAATCTCCCGCGCGGCATTGGCCGCTTTTTCAGGGTTACGGCCACATACGGCCACCTTTGCGCCCAGCTGCGCATAGCGTTTGGCAATGCCCAAATTAATACCGCTGGTGCCGCCCGCTACAAAGGCGACTTTGCCCGCCAGCAGATCATCCCGAAACGTTTGCATCGCGCTCTCCACTCTTTCGATTAATCGGCCCGCTGGGTGCGGCCACGGTTCATGACGTCCAAACGGCGCCGTTCGACATCTTCGGCTGAGACTTGACCGTTGGCGGCGCCCGACATGTGCGCTTCCAGCGCCATTCCATCGCCAAAACTACGTTCAAACCCCTGGTTAATCAGCGCTTTATAAGCCTTGATCATCGCCGGATCGATGCTGGCCATATCTGCGGCTAAAGCCCGCGCCGTCGATAATAAATCTTCCGGTGCGACCACGCGATTAACAAGGCCCCAGTCACAGGCCGTCTCAGCATCCAAAAAATTTCCCGTCAGCGACAATTCCCGCGCGCGGTAAATGCCTATCAGGCGAGAGAGTTTTTGCGACAATCCCCAGCCCGGCAAAATACCCACACGGGCATGCGTATCGGCAAAGCGCGCATTGGTAGAGGCAATCAACACATCACAGGCAAGCGCCAGTTCAAACCCGCCCGTAATCGCCACACCATTGATTGCGCCAATTACGGGTTTGGAACACAGCTCAATGGCTTTCACTGGGTTGCGCCGCGCGTCAGTGGCGTTGGCATCGCCCAAATTACCAGTATCGGCTCCTAATTCTTTCAAATCGAGCCCAGCTGTAAACGCCCGCTCTCCCGCCCCTGTGAGAATGACCGCACGAACATCTGCATCTGCCTCTAATGCAACCATTACATCGGCAAGTTCAGACCGGAGGGCAGCCGAAAGCGCATTCATCGCTTCGGGCCGGTTTAACGTTACCACCGCAATAAAGCCGTCGCGGTCCACAGTCACCAAGGGCATGGGCTTCTCCTTCACCCCTTGATCGACCAGCTTGACGTTTACGTCAATAACTCCAGCTTAAATCACCTGACCTTGGCCCCAACGCATACTTCCCAAATAGCGGGTCATGGCTTCTGCGCTATTATCAGACAGACGAATGAACACACGGCGCCCATCGACAGGGTCAGACACCCTTTCAAATAGGCCATTATCTGTCATCAGCTTGATCCACCGCAGCGCCGTGGTCGGCGGCACAGCTGCGGCGATGCACAGGCTAGAGACAGCCACTTGCACACCTTCCAGCCGCGCCGCCATCAAATCAAGCAGCATATCCCATGCCGGGTCGGCAAACAGGCTGGCATCAAAAAAACGATCGCGCAGCCGGCGCATGCGGATCATCTCGCGGATGTCGCGCGCATTAGGAGGGTGATCGACGCCGGGGGGCTCGCCAAAAAAACCCGGGCGCATATCCGCCAAGCGGGCTTCGGCAAGCGGGGCCTGGGCCGATAAGCTGGCCAATGTGCGCGCAATGCGGCCCACTTCATCGGCCAAGCGCTGTAAGCGCGCCGCATCTACATCGCGGGAAATATCAGATAATATGCCATGCCGACTGCTCAGCGCGACCGAAATGGATGCGGCATAATCAGCACTGTCGGGATCAATCAAAATCGCGTGACACCCGGCCCAAAGACTTTCTGGCAAATCATCAAGCACCGGCAATGTGACCGACAGCAAGACGGGGCAGTGGATGCGCGCGGCATCTTCCATCAACCGAACCAAATGCATCACCTGTTCCAGCGGTGGACAGGCAAGGATCAAGAGATCGGGTGCAAGCGCCAGCGTCATCTCAGGAACATCTGTTGCAAATTGGGCATGCGTCATGCGCAGGCCCATGCCGCCAATCGCTTGCGCCAAGGGCTCGGGCACCTGCGCATCCATGCTTAAAATCTGCACCAGTGGCGAAAAGACGGCATTCTGCCCAAATAACTGATCCACCGCGCCTCCTTTTCGATGTCGCATTCATGCAATATCGAGATTGGTTTACGCCATTTTGGTGGAAAGTCGCCCCAGAAAACGCTCCATTCCCGAGCAAGGATCGTCCA
>JAGWVG010000010.1 GCA_018970965.1 Alphaproteobacteria bacterium
GCCACTTCGAAATTATAGGCGCTAAATTCGCGCTCATTTTCCAAAAACACGTCGCCATAGGTGACGCCATGGTTGTTGAAACGCAGATCATACACGCGGTCGACACCTTGGATATACATAGCCAAGCGTTCCAACCCATAGGTCAGTTCGCCCGCTACCGGCTTGCAATCAAAGCCACCGACTTGTTGAAAATAGGTAAACTGGGTGACTTCCATGCCATCGCACCAGACTTCCCAGCCCAGGCCCCATGCCCCCAATGTCGGGCTTTCCCAATCATCTTCCACAAAGCGAATGTCGTGCTTGAGAGGATCAATGCCAATTGCGTCCAAGCTGCCCAAATACAGCTCTTGGAGATTCGCAGGGCTGGGCTTCATGATCACCTGATATTGGTAATAATGCTGCAACCGATTTGGGTTTTCGCCATAGCGACCATCGGTTGGCCGACGCGAAGGCTGCACATAGGCAGCGTTCCAGCTGTCTGGCCCCAAAGCGCGCAGCGTGGTGGCGGGATGGAAGGTACCCGCGCCCATGCGCATGTCATAGGGTTGCAAGATGACACAGCCCTGCTTGCCCCAATAATCATGAAGCGTGAGGATCAGGTCCTGAAAACTGAGTGCGTTGTGATCTGCCGACATGGCCGGGCCTTAGGCGGAGCAGGCATTGCGGGTCAAGCAAAGCGCGCCGCTTTTGGCCTTGACCGGTGGGGACAACGGGCGCAGCCTCCCCCTCCATAAACAAGCCGGGACCAACCCGGACTGGAGAGCGATGCGGAAGCGAATGGCCCTGTGCGCCATTTGGGCGTTGTTTGGCGTTGGCCCTGCGGTTGCAGGTCAGCCGCAGCACACTGCGCCGCACGCCCAGAAATTCGCCCAATTTGAGCCACATCCCGCGATTTGGCAGGTCAGCGATGGCGATACCACGCTGTATCTTTTTGGCACGACGCACGCACTGCCAAAGCATTTTGCGTGGCAATCCCCAAAGCTGAAGCAGGTGGTGCAAACCGCCGATGAATTGGTGGTCGAGTCGCTCGACACTCGCGACTCAAAAGCCAAGAGCGATGCGAGTATTGATGACGCGCTGAACCCAGTCGTTGATAACAACCCAATTTTGGGCCGCGTGGCGCTGGAAAAGCGTGCCGCATTGCAAAAGGCAATCACGCGCAGTGGTTTTCCAACCCAATTTTATGATGCGATGCCAACATGGATGGCCAGCCTGGTGCTGGCCGTAGAAACTATGACGCAAGATGGGCGGGACAAATCAGAAGGCGTAGAAGCTCGGCTGATCGCCGCCTTTCAGCGCTCTGGCCGTCCAATCAAAGCGGCTGAGGATGGCAGCCTTATCTTGCGCAAGATGCACGCTCTATCGGCTGATGCGCAGCGCCGAATGCTTGAAAATACGCTGGACGATATCGACGGCGCCGGTGCCAACAGCGCGGCGATGGATAAGGCGTGGGTCAAGGGCGATGTCGCTGCACTGGCCGATGGTTTCACGCGCGAGGCATTGGGGGAGGAGCTTTACACCTTATTGATCTTAAATCGGAATAATGCGTGGTCCGATTGGATTGCAGATCGGATGCACCGCCCAGGCACGGTGCTATTTGCGGTTGGTGCTGGGCATTTTTCTGGGCCCGATGCGCTCCCCATTCTTTTGGCCCAGCGCGGGATGCGTGTCACACGCATCGATTGAGGCTTGCTTCACCGCAAAATATCCGCATTTTGTTGGTCATGATGCGTTCCATCCTGTTCCCTTTTGCGGCCGCGCTGGTGTTGATTGCCGCTGCTGAGCCCGCCACCCCCACCACATCTCGCCCAAACACAATCAACGCACGCCCTGCGCTGTGGAAAGTGGCCGATGCCGATACGACCATTTATCTGTTTGGCACGGTCCATGTTCTGCAACCCGGCACGCACTGGTTTGAAGGGCCAATCCGCACAGCTTTTGCCGGATCAGATGAGTTGGTTTTGGAAATGGTGGAGCCGCCAGCCGCGGATGCCACCCAAATCATGATGTCCAAAGCGGTCGACCCTGATGGCCCTGCGCTGACGGCCAAGCTAAGCCCCAAAGATGTGCGCCCCTATCGCGCGGCGCTCCGCAGCTTCGGGATGGATGCCGCAAATTTAGAGCAGTTTGAACCGTGGTTTGTATCAACGCTTATATCCATCATGCCGCTACAAAAGCTGGGCTATGATGTGGAACAAGGCGTTGAAAAGGGCCTGACGCGCGAAGCCACAGCCACGGGCAAGCCAATTTCTGGCTTGGAAACAATGGCTGAGCAAATTGGCTTTTTCGACAACCTTCCCGAAGCCGCCCAGATTAAGCTGCTGAACCAAAGTGTGCGCGACATTCCCAAGGCGGAACCCTTCGCACGTGATATGATGCGCTATTGGGCGTCTGGTCAGCCGGACCAACTTGCAAAATTAATGAACCGCGACATGAATTCCGCGCCCGAACTGAACAAGGTGCTGCTGCGCGATCGCAACCAACATTGGGCGGAATGGATCGCCAGAAGATTAGACAAAGCTGGCACGGTCTTTGTTGCTGTTGGCGCCGCACATCTGGCTGGACGCGAGAGCGTGCAGATGCAATTGAAGCTCCATAAGCTGAAAGCCGTGCGGATAAATTAGCCCATCCGCGGCTCATGCGCCCGCTTTGGCTTGCGTTTCGCGCACATTTCGCTTAGGGCCGCGCGCTTCCGCTGTGGTCATCCCTGGAGGCGTGGCGGAAAGACTGAACTTTTTATTTGGAGATAGACATGAGCGATCAGCTGACACTGTCGGCCGAATTGCGCGAACGGGCTGGCAAGGGAGCCTCCCGCGATCTGCGCAACAATGGCCGCGTGCCTGCCGTGGTTTACGGCAACAAGGAAGAACCGACTGCCATCCACATCGAAGAAAAGATGTTGATGAAGGCGCTGCATACAGGCCACTTCATGAACTCAATCGTCATGATTGAAGTTGGTGGCAAGCAAGTGCGCACGCTGCCCAAGGACGTCGCCTTCCATCCGGTAACTGATCGCCCGCTCCATGCAGACTTCCTGCGCATTGGTGAGCATAGCGAAGTGCACGTGAACGTGCCGGTTCACTTCACCGATGAAGATCTGTCGCCGGGCATGAAGCGCGGTGCGGTGCTGAACATTGTGGCGCACGAACTGGAACTGGTGTGCGACGCGGCGCTGATCCCCGACGAAATTTCAATTTCGTTGAAGGGTCTGGAAGTCGGCGATTCGATCCACATTCAAGATGTGACGCTTCCCGCCGGTGCGCGCAGCGGCGTTACCGATCGTGACTTCACCATTGCAACGCTGGTTGCGCCCTCGGGCCTGAAGTCGGCCGAAGGCGATACGACCAAGGAAGCAGAATAATCCATTTGCGTCCCCCGTCTCGGGCTGAGGCGGGGTGATGCAGGGGAGATGTTTGTGCAAATTTGGGCAGGCCTCGGCAATCCCGGCGCGCAATATGCCATGCACCGCCACAATGTGGGGTTCATGATTGCCGACGTGATTGCGGAGGCCTTCTCTTTTACGCCGTGGAAGACCCGCTTTCAGGGCTTGGCCGCTGAAGGCCGGATTGGCACCGATAAAGTGCTGCTCTTAAAACCCGCGACCTTCATGAACGAAAGCGGCCGCAGCATTGGCGAAGCGATGCGCTTCTTCAAGCTAACTCCGGCGGATGTCACGGTGTTCTATGACGAGCTGGATCTTGACCCGTTCCGCGTCAAGGTGAAGCGCGGTGGCGGCGCTGCGGGCCATAATGGCATCCGATCGACCATTGCGCATATTGGGGAAGAGTTTCGCCGTGTGCGCTTGGGTATTGGCCATCCGGGCCATAAGGATCGGGTGACAGGCTATGTGCTTGGCCCCTTCGCCAAGGCCGAGCAGGATGATCTGACCGACATGCTCGGCGCTGTCTCTGCTGAAGCGCCGTGGCTGGCCGATGGTGATGATGTGCGCTTTATGAATGATGTCGCACGGCGATTGCAAAAGGACTGATAAAATGGGTTTCAAATGTGGCATTGTCGGGCTGCCCAATGTGGGGAAATCGACGCTGTTTAACGCACTGACGGAAACACAGGCAGCGCAGGCCGCCAATTATCCGTTCTGCACAATTGAGCCCAATGTCGGCAACGTCGCCGTGCCGGATCCGCGCCTCGATGTGATTGCCAAAATTGGCGGTAGCGCCAAGATTATCGAAACCCAGCTGAGCTTTGTTGATATTGCCGGGCTGGTCCGTGGCGCCTCGAAGGGCGAAGGCCTGGGCAACCAGTTCCTTGCCAATATCCGCGAGGTGGATGCCATCGTCCATGTGTTGCGCTGCTTTGAGAATGACGACATTCAACATGTCGACAACCGGATCGACCCGATTTCGGATGCGGATACCGTCGAAACCGAATTGATGCTGGCGGATTTGGAAAGTTTGGAAAAGCGCGTTCCCAACTTCCAGAAAAAAGCCGCCCAAGGCGATAAGGAAGCGAAGATTGCCGCAAGCGTTCTGGGCAAGGCGCTAGACCTGCTGCGCGATGGCAAGCCTGCGCGCCTGACCGAGCGTGCCGATGTCGAGGAAGAAAAAGTCTTCCAGCAAGCGCAATTGCTGACGTCAAAGCCTGTGCTTTATGTCTGCAATGTCGATGAAGCCGCTGCCGCCACGGGCAATGACTTGTCGGCAAAGGTGTTTGCCAAGGCCAAGGCCGAAGGTGCCGAAGCCGTAATCGTCTCAGCCGCAATTGAGGCGGACATTGTGACAATGCCTGTGGAAGATCGCGCCGAATTTTTGGCAGATTTGGGCCTTCAGGAAACCGGCCTCGCGCGCATCATCCGTGCGGGCTATGATCTGCTCCACCTCATCACCTTCTTCACTGTCGGCCCCAAAGAGGCCCGTGCCTGGACTGTCTTTCGCGGGGCCAAAGCGCCGCAAGCCGCTGGCGTTATTCACACCGATTTTGAAAAAGGCTTTATTCGCGCGGAAACCATGGCCTTCCAAGATTATGTTGACCATGGCGGCGAAGCCGGGGCCAAAGAAGCGGGCAAATGGCGGTCGGAAGGCAAAGACTATGTTGTCCAAGATGGCGACATCATGCTGTTCCGCTTCAATGTCTGATGGACGGCGCCGCTAGGCCATCCTATTTACGGGCCATGCTGCGCAAATTGATGATTGCATTGCTGACTTTATGCCTCGCGGCACCTGCTGTCGCGTTGCCCGCATGCCATGGCATGCCAATGCAAGCCACGCAGAGTGTGAAGGCCGCCCCCATGACGCATGATGGCGACCATCACATGCCTGCCAAATCGCCGGAAGAAGGCCCGCTTGACCAACTGCGCCTTGCGCATGGCTGTTTGGGCTGTGCGACGCCGATGACCAGCACAGAGGAACCTGCGCCAATCATCCTTGAACAATTAGTCCCCTGGCACACCCCAATCGCGCATCTTTCTGCCCGCAATCAACGCCCCGATACGCCGCCGCCACGCGCCTGATGTGTTTCTTTCCTCAAAAGAATTCATCAGACTGGAGATTGTTATGAACACCGCTTTTCGTGCGGCACTGCTGTGCGCGGCACTGCCCGCTGCCTCTGTGATGGCGCAAGACCATAGCCATATGCATCATGAAGGCCATGCCATGCCCATGGCTGACATGCCGGATATGCCCAAAAAGGACGCGCCGGATTTTGCTGAAGGATCGGGTACCGCCCGCCTCCCCGGCATTGAGGGCGGGATGCACGGGCTACACCTTGCCCAAGAGGATTGGATGGTCATGGCACATGGCAGCCTTTCCACCCAATATACCGACCATTCGGGCCCGCGTGGCGATAGCAGGCTATACGCCACATCCATGGCGATGGTCACAGGCAGCAAAGACACGCCTTGGGGGCGTATTCGGCTGAAATCCATGTTCAGCCTTGAGCCGCTGATGTCCAATCGCGGCTATCCCAATCTCTTTGCAACAGGTGAAACAGCAGGCGGCAAGCCACTGGTTGACCGGCAACATCCGCATGATCTGTTTATGGAATTGGCCGGCCGTGTTGATTTCAACATGTCTGCCAACAGCGGCGTATTTCTCTATGGTGGGCCCGTTGGCGAACCTGCCTTAGGGCCAAGTGCGTTCATGCACCGCAGTTCTGCCGCGTATAATCCAGAGCCGCCAATTACCCATCATTGGTTTGATTCCACGCATATTACTTATGGCGTTGCAACCGCGGGCTATTTCTCGCCCAAGGTTCAACTCGAAGGATCTTTGTTCACGGGTAAAGAGCCCGATGAGCGGCGCTGGGACATTGAAAAGCCGCGTTTTGACAGCTGGTCGCTCCGCGGCACGTTCACGCCCAGCCCCAATTGGGCGATGCAAATCAGCCATGGTCAGTTGAAAGAACCAGAAGCCACGCATGCGCATGAGGATGAAAAGCGGACCACCGCCAGCATCCATTATGCAAATGCAAAAGGCGTTTCCACGATGCTTGCCTTTTCCGCCAAAAAGCGCGGCCATGGCGAAACGCTGACCGCGTGGCTGGCTGAAGCAAATTGGAATGTGACCGAAAGTCACAGCATCTTTGGTCGCATGGAAAACGTCCGCAATGATGAGCTTTTTCCAGATCATGATGATCCCCGCCATGACACTGCCTATCGTGTCACAAAGATGCAGGCGGGCTATGCCTATCGGCTCCCCATTACTGGCCCCTTGTCACTTGCCATCGGGGGCAGTGCCTCTGCCTATTTGAAGCCAGCGGCATTAGATGCTGTCTATGGCAAAAACCCTTGGGGCTATACGCTTTTTGCAAAGCTCAGCTTGGGCCATTGACTTAGGTCAAGGCGTCGTCTCCTCCAGCCCGGCACCAACAAGGCTGGAGGAGATGACCATGAACGACGCGACAGCCGAAGCGCAGGCACCCATCACGCCTTTTGACCGCATTGGTGGTGAAGCCGAAATCCGGCGGCTGGTTGATCGCTTTTATGATCTAATGGAAAATGACCCCGCTTATGCCGCGCTGCGCGCCATGCACGAGCATGACCTTTTCCCCATGCGCGTCTCGTTAACGGGCTATCTAACCGCATGGATGGGCGGCCCCTCGCATTGGTATGAGGGGCGTGAGAAAAGCTGCATCATGTCGCTGCACCGCGGCTTGGGGATTGATCGCGAAACGGCGGGCCAGTGGATGCATGCCATGGGCCGCGCCGCGCGCGACACAATCAATGATCCACCCTTTGTCCAATCCATGCTGCAAGCGATGGCGCATATGTCCGCCGGCATGGCAGGCATTGTTCCTGAGGACATGGACTGACGCTTTTCGCTTCCCCTCCCACCTTAGCTTTGCCTAAAAGACGGCACGAAGGAGTTGGGCATGCAATATCTTGAGGACATTAAGGTTGGCGATAAAGCCAGCTATGGCAATTATCAGGTCACGCGTGAGGAAGTGCTGGACTTTGCCAGCAAATATGATCCCCAACCCTTTCACCTTGATGATGACGCTGCCGCTAAAACCCATTTCGGGAAAATCTCGGCGAGCGGCTGGCATACGGCTGCCATGACGATGGCAATGCTTGTCGAAAATTTGAAAAAGCATCGCCAAGCGGGCTTGGGCTCTCCCGGCATTGATGAATTGCGCTGGCTGAAACCTGTTTACCCGGGCGATACATTGCGCGTGGAAAGCGAGATTACCGAGGTCCGCCCCTCACGCTCGCGTCCGGAAATGGGCAGCATCCATTCCACCGTCACTGTCCTTAATCAGGACAATGTGGCCGTAATGACGATGAAATCGATTGGGCTTGTCGCCACCCGGCCCAAAGGCTGAGCCGGGCAGCTGAAAAGATTAATCCGGCTTTTTCGCAACACCGACCATGGCCGGGCGCAACAGGCGGTCTTTAATCATATAGCCCGCCTGCATTTCTTGAATAACTGTGCCCGGCTCAGCATCATTGCTGGGGATTTCAATCATCGCCTGATGCTGATTGGGGTCAAGGGGCAGACCCACCGCGGCAATGCGCGTGATGCCATTGCGTTCAAATACGGACATCAGCTCGCGCTGTGTCGCTTCTAAACCGACGACCAGAGGCTTGCTCGCATCATCCTCACGCATCGCCTGCGGGATGACATCCAGCGCGCGAGACAAATTATCGGCAACCGACAAAATATCACGCGCAAAAGACGTCGCGGCATAGGCCCGCGCATCTTGTGCGTCTTTTTCCAAACGGCGACGGACATTTTGGGTTTCGGCTTGAGCATACAGCACTTGCTGACGCGCCTCTTCCAGTTCGTTACGCAGCAGCTCCAGCGGATCCAAGCCTGCGGCATCCTCTGCCGATGCGGTCTCACCAGTTTCTGTTTTCAACTCGTCTTCGCTCATTAGGTCATCAATCTCGTCAATGTCTGTGCAGTGAAATCAACCATGGGGACGACACGGGCGTAATTCAAGCGGGTCGGCCCAATAACCCCAACCACACCGACAACGCGTCCATCCCTTCCGTGATAGGGCGCCGCTATCACTGACGAGCCCGAAAGTGCAAATAGCTTATTTTCAGATCCGATAAAAACTTTGGTCGATGTGCCATCGCGCGCGCTGTTCAGCAGCCGGGCGATATCTTCCTTACCCTCAATCTCATCAAGCAATTGGCGCACGCGATCTAAGTCCGCAGTGGCGGCATCATCCAGCAGATGCGCCGCGCCGCGCACAATCAGCACCGGGCGATGTGTGCCATCCTGGCTCAGTACCGCGATGCCCTTGGCGACCAAGTCTTGTGCCGCTGCATCTAAGGCGGCCCGCTCACGTGCAATTTCAGATGCCAATGCAGCCGAGGCTTCGGGCAAGGTCATCCCCGCGAGCCGCGCCGAAATGAAGTTGCCCGCCTCAACCAGCACCGAGACGGGAAGGCCCGCGGGCACATCGACCACGCGGTTTTCGACCGAGCCATCATCGCCCACCAGAACGGCAAGCGCCTGCCCCTGCCCCAAAGGCACAAAAGTAAATTGCCGCAAACGCGGCTCACGCGCGGGGACCATCACAATGCCGGCGCATTGCGAAAGGCCAGACAATGTGGCCGTGGCGGCCGCCAGCGCCTCCTCAATTGGCCCGCCTTTTGAAATCCGCGCTTCAATCGCGGCGCGTTCATCAGCCGTGGGCTCAGCGGCCTGCATCATGCCATCCACAAAGAGGCGCAGACCCAATTCCGTTGGCATCCGCCCAGCCGAGGTATGGGGGGCGGCCAGAAGACCCAGCTCTTCCAAATCCTGCATCACATTGCGGATTGAGGCCGGCGAGAGGTTCATCGCTCCTAATTTGGATATCGTCCGTGATCCAACCGGCGCACCGCTGCCCAAATAAGATTCGACCACCACGCGAAACACATCGCGCGCGCGATCAGTCAATTCATGGACAGGCGTGGTCATCCCAATAATTTAGGGAGGAGAGGCCCGAAAATGCAAGCATTTGCCGCCGATCTTTCAGAAAGAAGCGGGGATGAGGGCTGGCCTCACGCGGCAGGGAGCGCTAGAGGGATCCAAATTCCAACTTAAGGATATGTTTATGCGCCCTTCCGGCCGCGCGCCCGACCAAATGCGCGAAATTACCATTGAACCCAATTTCACCAAGCATGCCGAAGGATCAGTGCTGGTCAGCTTTGGCGACACCCGCGTGCTGGTGACAGCCAGCGTTGAAGAACGTGTCCCCCCTTTCCTGCGGGGCAAAGGCGAAGGTTGGGTGACGGCGGAATATGGTATGCTGCCCCGCGCCACACATACGCGCGGCAGCCGCGAGGCAGCTAAGGGCAAGCAATCGGGCCGCACGCAGGAAATTCAGCGCCTTATTGGACGCTCGCTGCGCGCGGTCGTCGATCTAAAGGCGCTGGGCGAGCGCCAGATCACGCTCGATTGTGATGTCATCCAAGCCGATGGTGGCACGCGCACCGCGTCCATCTCGGGCGCATGGGTGGCGCTGCGTCTCGCGGTCGACAAGCTGATCGCTGATGGCGTGCTAGAGCATGACCCCATTGAACAGCAGGTTGCTGCAATCAGCTGCGGCATTTACAACGGAACACCGGTGCTGGACCTCGATTATATTGAGGACTCAAACGCCGGCGCAGACGCCAATTTCGTGCTTCTTTCCAATGGCAATATTGCCGAAGCGCAAGCGACGGCTGAGGGCGAGACCTATGACGAGGAAGCGTTGCTGCGTCTTCTGCGCCTTGCCCGTATTGGATGTGCCAAGGTGTTTGAAGCACAGCGTGCGGCTGTTGGGCGCTAATCATGGCACGCAAGCTCCTTCCCGGGCGGTTGGTGATTGCCAGCCATAACCAAGGCAAAGTTCGCGAAATCCGCGATCTTCTTGCGCCGTTTGGGATTGAGCCTGTGTCCGCTGGCGAATTGGGCCTGCCGGAGCCTGAAGAAACCGGCACGACCTTTGCCGAAAACGCCCTGATTAAGGCAAAAGCATCGTCCGAAGCGTCGGGCCTGCCCGCCTTGTCGGACGATAGCGGCCTAGAGGTATTGGCGCTGGGCGGCCGCCCCGGCGTTTACACAGCGGATTGGGCAGAGCGCCAATGGTTTGAGGGCGAACCGGGCCGCGATTGGTATATGGCGATGGGTAAGGTTGAAGGTCTGCTCGTCGAGCAAGGCCCAGATGTGGACCGCAGCGCTTCCTTTGTCTGCACCCTCGCCGTCGCATGGCCCGATGGGCATAGCGAAGTGTTTGAAGGCCGTGTGTCGGGCAGCCTGACATGGCCGCCGCGCGGGACTTTGGGCTTTGGCTATGATCCGGTCTTTGTGCCCATGGGTGGCACACAGACTTTTGCAGAAATTGACCCGGCTGAAAAACACACAATCAGCCACCGCGCCGACGCCTTCCAAAAACTTGTCGCGGCCTTGTTCTGAGGCGCGCATGGACGCGGATTTGGCGCTCTATATTCACTGGCCCTTTTGCGTCTCAAAATGCCCCTATTGCGACTTTAACAGCCATGTCCGCGACAGCATTGATGTGGTGGCATGGGAAACCGCCCTGCTGGCCGATATGGCCTATGAAGCAGGTAAGGCGCCGCGCCGCCCTCTGACATCCATCTTCTTTGGTGGCGGCACACCCTCCCTGATGCCGCCTGCTTTGGTCGACGCGTTAATAGCAGCAGCGGAAAAACATTGGGGCTTTGCACCAGATATTGAAATTACGCTGGAGGCGAACCCGTCTTCGGTCGAAGCCGCGCGCTTTGCCGATTTGGCGACGGCGGGCGTCAACCGCGTGTCCTTAGGCCTGCAAGCCTTTGACGATGCGACGCTGCACCTTCTGGGTCGCGCGCATGATGGGGCGGAAGGCTTGGCGGCGCTCGCTGTGGCGCAGCAACATTTTGCTCGGGTGAATTTTGATTTGATCTATGCCCTGCCTGGCCAATCCTTGGCTGGATGGGAGGCAGACTTGCGCCGCGCTTTGGCGCTCGGGACAACGCACCTGTCGCTTTACCAACTGACCATTGAACCAGGCACACGTTTTGAAACCTTGGTTCGAACGGGTGAGCTTGCCCCGAAAGACCCTGACGAGGCGGCCGAATTTTACGAACTGACGCATGATCTTACGGCAGCGGCGGGCCTGCCCCGTTATGAAGTTTCCAACCATGCTGCTCCCGGTGCGGAAAGCCGCCATAACCTGACCTATTGGCGCTATGGCGACTATATGGGCATTGGCCCCGGCGCACATGGGCGACGACAGGGCGTGGCAACCCAGCGCCACCGCAAGCCCGAAAACTTCCTCAGCGCCGTAAAGCGCAACGGCCATGGCGCGCAGAGTGAAGACGCACTTGCCCCTGCTGAAAAAGCGCGCGAGGCGCTGCTGATGGGGCTGCGGTTAGAAACGGGCATTAACCTGCCACAGATCGCCCACAAAACGGGACAATCCGAAGATCAATTGGTCGACACGGCCACCCTTGCCCAGCTGACGCAGCACGGATTGATCAGGCAAGACGGCACTAACCTCCGCGTCCTCCCCGATGGCATGTTGCTTCTCGACCGGATTTTGGCCGAAATTGTGGTTGCTTAATCGTCGAAAGACTTTGGCGCAGGCGAAATAATGCTGGTGCCCCCTGGGCCCACTTGCTGCACCTCTAGCCCCCGCTCGGCCACGCCATAGGCATTGAACCGAAAGACACCATCAACACCAGCAAAACCTGATGGGTCATCCAGCGCGCGCAGCGGGAACGGGGTGCCCGGCTTCCAACCCGCGGCAACCTTGGTGGCCAGCAGAACAGCATCATAACCAAGGCTCGACAAGCGATAGGGCGCCGTGCCGAAACGCGCGCGATATTTGGTCGCCATTTGGCCATAAACGCCATCGGGCACACTGGCGAACCAAGCGCCCGTCAGCACGGGGGATGAGAGATCGCTTTCCGCATTCCATAATTCCGTGCCCAAAATCCGCGCCGTCGCACTGGGGCCGCGCCGGATGATGGGAATAGCCTGCACTGCCGTGCGGGTGGCATCAGCAATCAAGATCGCATCGGCCTTGCCCGCTTTATTGAGGCGCGAAATCGCTGACATAACGGCCCCGCTATTGCGATCATAGCTTTGGACCGACACCAAAGTGCCTCCCACTTCTTCGACCGCGCGTGTCAGTGCGGTTTGCGCACGTTGGCCATAAACGCCTGCCGGTACCAACCCAGCAAAGCGCGTCATGTTGCGCGTGCGGGCATAACTCACCACCCGCGCAACTGCTTGGGCGGGCGTAAAGCCCAACAAATAGGTGCCATTGCCGGCCACTGATACATCGTTGGAAAAGGCAATCAGGGGCACGCGATATTTGCGGCCAACATCGGCGGCGGCGCGCACATCTTCAGCCAGCAGCGGGCCGAGGATAAGCTTATTGCCATCTGCAACCGCCTTTTCTGCGGCCGCTGCGGCATTGGCGCCCGTATCATAAACCGTCATGCGGATGCGTTCGCCGCCGGTATCCAGCACCGCCATATTCGCAGCGTTGGAAATTGACTCCCCGACGCCTGCATTGGGGCCCGTCAGCGGCACGAGCAGAGCAATGCGATGGCGCATCGCATCAGCAGGCAGGCCTTGCGTTACACTTTCTTCAGGCGGCGGCGCGACGGGCTTTGGCGGAGCCTTGGGCGCAGTTTGACAGCCGGCAGCAAACAGCGCGGCACTCACAACGCCCCAGCGCAGCAAATGACGCCGCTGCCAGCCTGTGACTTGCCCCACACCCGCACTCTCTGCCATGACACTCTCCATTATGGCCGCACCACTTGATCCCGGACTTTATATCGTTGCCACACCTATCGGCAATCTCGGCGATTTGAGCCCAAGGGCTGCCGCAATTTTGACAGCGGTGGACCTCATAGCGGTGGAAGATAGCCGCGTCACCGCCAAGTTGCTGCAGCATATTGGCATTAAACGTCCAATGTTGCCTTATCATGACCATAATGCCGACAAAGTTCGCCCCGGCCTCATCGCGCGGATGGCCAATGAGGCCATTGCGCTGGTGTCGGACGCAGGCACGCCGCTTATCTCTGACCCCGGCTATAAATTGGTGCGCGATGCGCGTGCGGCGGGGCATAAAATTGTCACTATTCCCGGCCCATCCGCTGTGATTGCGGCCCTCACGCTCTCTGGCCTACCAACCGATCGCTTTTTGTTTGCAGGGTTTTTGCCGCCCAAAGCCAAAGCACGCGCCGATATGCTGGCGGAATTTAAAACCCTAAGAGCAACCCTTGTTTTTTACGAAACTGGCCCGCGCCTGTCCGCGATGCTTGCGGATGTGGCAGAAGTTCTCGGCAATCGGGATGCGGCGGTTGCGCGCGAAATCACCAAGACCTTTGAAGAATGCGTGACGGGCAGCCTTGAAGATTTGTCTGCCCGATACAAAGACACGCCTCCCAAAGGCGAGATTGTTGTTATTGTTGGCCCAGCTGGTGAAGCTGCAGCAGCCAGCGCCGATGATATTGAAGATGCCTTGAAAGAAGCCATGAAGACGGCTTCCCCCGCCCAAGCAGCCGGGGCTGTGGCACGCGCGCTGGGGGCAGATCGCAAGGCGCTCTATGCCCGGGCGCTGGAGTTACAGGGCAAGTGAACCGCCGGGCCGCCGAACAGCGCGGCCAGTGGGGCGAGACATGGGGCTGTTGGTGGCTGCGCCTCCACGGATGGCGCATCGTTGCACGCCGCGTGCGCGTGCGGGTGGGTGAAGTGGATATCGTCGCGCGGCGGGGGCGCACCCTAGCCTTTGTCGAAGTCAAAACCCGCGCCACGCAGCGCGAGCTTGATCTCGCCATCGACCTCCCGCGCCTGCGACGCGTGGCCGCTGCAATGCAGATGCTGGCCCCACGTTTTGCACGGCCCGATGATGATATTCGCTTGGACGTTCTCCTGATCGCCCCATTTTCATGGCCCCGCCATGTGAAGAATGTCTGGCATGGGTGACAAGCCGCCCGCTTTCCCCTAGATCGCGCGGCGAGATGAGGAGGCCCCTATGAGCTTGAGCGTGGCATTTCAGATGGACCCGATGGAGGGCCTCAGTATCGCAGGGGATAGCAGCTTTGCGCTGATGCTGTCAGCCCAAGCGCGCGGCTATAAGGTTTATCATTACACGCCCGAAGAGCTGAACTATGCCGATGGCAAAGTTTGGGCCGAAGCGCGCCCCGTAACAGTCCAGCGTGTCGCGGGGGATCATTTTCACTTTGGTGATCCGGTACGGCTTGATCTGGGGGCTGATGTCGATGTCGTCTGGATGCGGCAAGACCCGCCTTTTGATTTGGGCTATATTACGGCCACGCATCTGCTTGAACGACTAAAGGGCCAGACCTTAGTGGTGAATGACCCGGCAAGCGTCCGCAATGCACCTGAAAAAGTGTTTGTGCTGGATTTTGCGCAGTTCATGCCGCCCACACTTGTTACCCGCTCGCTTGCCGAAGTCCGTCGCTTCCAAGCGCAGCATGGCGAAATTGTGATCAAGCCACTGCATGGCAATGCGGGCTCTGCTGTGATGCATATTGGCACGGATGGCAAAAACCTTGCCGCACTGACCGAGCTTTTCGGCCAGGTGTGGCGCGAACCCTTTATGGCCCAAGCCTTTATCCGCGATGTGGCGGAGGGCGATAAGCGCATCATTCTCATTGATGGCGAAGTTGCAGGTGCCATTAATCGTATTCCCGGGGCGGGCGAAATCCGCTCTAACCTTGCAGCAGGCGGGCGGGCGGAAGCGACTGCGCTGACGCCCGGCGAGCAAGCCATTTGCGATGCCATCGGCCCGGAACTCAAAAAGCGCGGGCTGCTTTTTGTTGGCATTGATGTGATTGGTGGCAAATGGCTGACCGAGATTAACGTCACCTCCCCCACTGGCATTGTGGCAATGGATGCGTTTAACGGAACAGACACCCCTGCCCTGATATGGGATGTGATCGAACGAAAGTTGCGTAAATGACCGATTGGATCATCCGCCTGATTGAAGATGCGGGCTATTTGGGTGTTGGGTTCCTGATGTTTTTGGAAACGGTGTTTCCGCCAATTCCATCCGAAGTAATTATGACGGTCGCCGGTGTCGGCGCTGCAAAGGGGACGATGGATATCAGCGGCGTCATCGCCGCGGGCACAGCAGGCGCTATGCTCGGCAATTACTTCTGGTATCTCGCTGCGCGGGTGGTGGGGATTGAACGGTTCCGCCCCTTTATCCAACGCTGGGGCCGTTTTTTAACACTCGATTGGCATGAGATTGAAAAGGCAGAAAAACTATTTGGCACGCGCGGCTGGGCAATTGTCTTTTTCGGGCGGATGCTGCCAACGCTGCGGTCGCTGATCTCAATCCCCGCCGGGATGCTGCATATGCGGCTGCTGACCTTTGTGGTCTGGTCAACGCTTGGCACAGCGGGGTGGACGGCGGTTCTTGGCTTGGCCGGCTATGCAATGGGCAAGACAGTCGATCAGGTCGACGCCTTTGTTGGACCAATTGCAACTGGCGTTATCGTCGCGCTGATTGTCGTCT
>JAGWVG010000219.1 GCA_018970965.1 Alphaproteobacteria bacterium
TCCAAAAATTCTTCTGCGGCCCAGAAAGCTTCACGCCCGATGTGCGCTATCATCTGGGGGAAAGCCCAGAGTTAAAGGGCTGTTTCGTTGCGGCAGGGCTCAATTCTATCGGGCTTCAATCCGCAGGCGGCGTCGGCAAGGTTATGGCGGATTGGATCCGCGATGGCATGCCTCCGGCAGACCTTTGGACAGTCGATATCCGACGCAACATGCCCTTCCAGATCAACCGCAAATATCTGCGCGAGCGGGTGACAGAGAGCCTCGGCCTGCTTTACGCAACGCACTATCCGTTCAAACAATATGAAACGGCACGCGGCGTGCGACGTTCCGCCATCCATGATCGGCTGGTGGCCGCAGGGGCCTGCCATGGCGAGGCCTTCGGCTGGGAGCGCCCCAATTGGTATGGCGCGCCCGGCACCACGCCCAAATATGAATATAGCTATGGCCGGCAAAATTGGTTTGAAGCCAATGCCGCTGAATGCAAGGCCGTCCGCGAAGCTGTTGGCCTGTTTGATCAAAGCTCATTCGCCAAATTCCGGCTTGAAGGCCGCGATGCCTGCGCCGTGCTAAACCGCACCTGTGCAAATGATGTCGATGTGCCCGTTGGCAAGCTGGTCTACACGCAATGGCTCAATGACAAGGGCGGCATTGAGGCAGATCTTACCGTGACACGCCTCTCCGAAACCGCATTTTTGATTGTGACGGGCGCCGAAACTGAAATCCGTGATTTCAATTGGCTGAAGCGCCACATCCCCCAGGATGCCCACGCGATTGCGACCAATGTGTCTTCCAGCATGGGTGTTATCTCGATCATGGGGCCCAAGGCACGCGATCTGCTGCAATCCATCTGCCCCAATGATTTGTCGCATGAGGCCTTTCCCTTTGGCACCAGCCAGGAAATTGAGCTGGGCTATGCCATCGTCCGCGCCTCGCGGATCACTTATGTCGGCGAATTGGGGTGGGAATTATATATTCCGACCGAGTTCATGACAGGGGTGTATGATGAGATTGTCGCGGCGGGCACCGGGTTTGGACTGAAGCATTGCGGCTATCACGCGCTTAATGCGCTGCGCATGGAAAAAGCCTATCGCCATTGGGGCCATGACATCACCGATGAAGATACGCCCCTCGAAGCCGGATTGGGCTTTGCCGTCCGGATGAACAAGCCGGGCGGGTTTATTGGCCGCGACGCGCTGGTGAAGCAAAAGGAAGAGGGGCTAAAACAGCGCCTTGTGCAATTCCTGCTCAAATCACCTGAACCCATGCTCTATCATAACGAGCCGATTTGGAAGGGTGACCAGATTGTCGGCTATATCCGCTCAGGCATGTATGCGCACACGCTTGGGGCCGCCTGTGGCCTTGGCTATGTGACAGACCCTGCTGGCGGCATCGTTGGCGACATTGGCGCGGATGATTTTGAGATTGAAATTGCCGGCGTCCGCCACCCCGTTACGGCCTCTTTGCAGCCGCTTTATGATCCCTCTAACGCACGGATTAAAATCTGATGACCATCGCCGCGACTGACACCATGCGCCGCCTGATCCCCAGCGTAAAACTGGGCTATAGCCTGGATCAGGAATTTTATGTGAGCGATGCGGTCTTCAAGGCCGATATGGATGCCATTATCAGCCGCAAATGGCTGGTCGCTGGCCATATCTCGCGCATCCCCAACAAGGGTGATTATTTTCTGTTCAAAGTTGGGGCAGAACAGATCATCGTGATCCGGGAAAATGAAACCAGCGTTCGCGCGTTTTTCAATGTCTGCCGCCATCGTGGATCCACCATCTGCTCAGCCGAAAGTGGCAATGCGCCGCGCCTCGTTTGCCCCTATCATGCTTGGACCTTCGGGCTGGATGGCGCGCTGATTTCAGCACGGCTGATGCCAGAAGATTTCAACAAGGCCGAAAACAGCCTCTTCGCGTGCCATGTCCGCGTATTTCACGGCCTTATCTTCATCAATATGAGTGAAGACACCCCCGATGATTTTGACGCGACCTTTGGCGATATGGGGCCGATCCTCGCCTATCAGGGGATTGATACGGCGCGCATTGCCTATGCGGGCAGCTATCCAACCACGGCCAATTGGAAGCTGGTCGTCGAGAATTTCTTTGAATGCTATCACTGCGTGCCGTCGCACCCCGAATTTTGTTCGATGCACGCGCCGGAAACTTTGGTGGCAGTTGGCGCTGGCCCCAGCTCTGGCCCGGCAGATGCGATTGCTGATTTCGCACCCAAGGTGAAGGCGTGGGAAGACAAAGCGGCTGCTTTGGGCCGCCCGGTCGGCACCATTGATGAAGCCCCCGAGAGCAGCCATCTCCGCCTCTTGATGCAGCGCATGAATAAGGAAGGCCGCGCATCTGAAACCCAGGATGGGACAGCCCCGGCACCCCTGATGGGCAAGCGCACCGCGCCAGACGGCGGGCGGATGCATCTCAGCTTTAGCCCGTTCAGCCAAATCGTGGCGGATGATCATTTTGCCATCCTTTTCCAATTCACGCCGCGCGGCGCATTGGAGACGGATGTGGAGATGATCTGGCTCGTCAATGGCGATGCGACCGAAGACCAAGTGGATATCGAAAAGATGACATGGGGTTATCACGCCACAACCACGCAAGACAAAGTCATCACCGAGAATAATCAGACAGGCATCAAATCGAGCCGCTATCAGCCTGGCCGCTATTCTGACCAAGAAGGCAGCGTGATGAAATTCCAGAAATGGTATCTCAACCAATTTTCAGCCGCATAACGCCATGATGGAGCTGCCCGCCACGATGCGTGCAGTGCTGCTGACGGGGCATGGCGGCTTTGACAAGTTGGTGCTTCGCACGGATGTCCCGCGTCCAGTTGCAGGACCGGGCCAGGTGGTCATTCGTGTTGCTGCTGCCAGCGTGAACAACACAGATATCAACACCCGTATCGGCTGGTATTCCAAAGCCGTAACCGATGCGACCAATGTCGCTGTTGCATCGGGTGGCGCGCAAGAAGACAGCACCAGCTGGACCGGAACGCAGCCTCATTTCCCGCGCATTCAAGGGGCCGATGCGTGTGGCATTATTGTTGAAGTTGGAACCGGCGTGGACCCAAATCGCCTTGGCGAACGTGTGCTGGTTGAGCCGGTTATTCGGCAATCTGACCCTTTTGACGTTTTGTACTTTGGGTCAGAGGTTGATGGTGGCTTTGCAGACTTCACCTGTGTGCCGGCCGCCAGCGCCTATCGGATAAATTCCAGCCTGTCAGACGTTGAATTGGCAAGCCTTCCCTGCGCC
>JAGWVG010000220.1 GCA_018970965.1 Alphaproteobacteria bacterium
AGCGCCCCGCTGCACGGGAAGGGCGGATTTAGCTGCTTTTCAAACAGCGTCAAGAATAAGCTGCATAGATTTTGCTGCCCATCGAAAAAGCAGCGGGATTGTTTTCAAACGCTGGCGCCCCAATTGCCCCGCTAAGGCCTGTCTTGATCAGCAATGGTCTTTCGCCAGCTGCCAGGCGCAACGCCAAATTTCGACCGGAAAAAGCGGATAAATGCTGTTGAAGAAGAATAGCCCAGCCGCGCCGCAATGGCGTCAACAGGATCGGACGCGTCCTTGAGATAGGCACGTGCAAGCTCGCCCCTAATCTCTGACAAAAGGGCGCTGAATTCCACACCCTCCGACGCCAAGTCTCTTTGAAGCGTGCGGACATTGCGCCCCATGACGCGCGCGACATGCGCAATAGAGGCGTGCCCCATTGGAACGAGCGTGTGGATGAGCCGCGCAACAATCGCCGTCGTCGCGCCCGAAGCCTGCGCACCCATGCTATCGAGCAAATTTTTGGCATAGGCGGCAAGCGCAGCGTCGGCCCCCGGTTTGGGTTTATCCAGCACATGCGCATCAAATTCAAAGCCATCAAACAGACCGCCAAATTGCACAGGGCAGCCGAAGAAGCGCCGATGCTGAGTGGGCTTGCGCGGTGCAGTGTGCGTAAAATGCACGCTATCGGGGCTCCAATCATCTCCCAAAATGAGGCGGAACAGATGGATGAAAGCGGCCAAACCCAGTTCTCGTGACTGGCGCTGCGGGGCCGAGCCGGGAACAATAAGCCCCAGCATGGCAACCGCTCGGCCCGCATCCTCTTCAACATGCAGGCTCAGCGAATCGCTCATAAGATGACGATAGCGTTCCACCATAGCCAGCGCCTCACGCACCGTGGCTTGCTGGCCCAGCACAAGTCCAGCCACGCCGATATTGGCCAAGCGCCTGCGCATCGCGAGGCGAATGCCAAGATCAGGCAAATCATAGCGCTCGGCCATGCCATCGAGCAGCCAAGCAACGCGGTCTGCCGGTATTGTTAGGTCCGCGCGTTCAAACAAGGCTGGATCAATCTGCGCTTCACGCAGCGGCGTGTAGGGATCAATCCCTGCCTCAAGAGCTAGAGCGGGCAAGTCGAGCAGCGCCGTGGCGCGCACTTGTGAGACAAACGGCATCTCGGTTTTGTCGCATACTATCTATTATTTGTCACGAAATGATAGCTCTTCTTGTGACGCCACTGCCTAAACTGGCGCCAATAAATTGAAATTAAGCTGAGCAGCGCCCGCAGCGTTCCGCGCCAGATTTTTGGGAGAGCCAATATGAAAGTTGAATTGCTCACATGCGCACTGGGCGCTCAAGTCAGCGATATTCGCTTGGCAGAAGCCGCAACTAATGCGGACTTGGCCTCTGAACTGAATGACTTGCTGATCAAGCACAAGGTGCTTTTCTTCCGCGATCAAGACATGACCGACGCGCAGCACGCGGGCGTCGCGCGCCAGTTCGGAGACCTTGAAGATCACCCACTGGCAAACAGCGCCGATGGCGAGCCGGGGATCATCCATATCTGGAAATCGCCGGAAAGCCCGCCGCAGCGTTATGAGAATGCTTGGCATGCTGATGCGACCTGGCGCGACATCCCGCCGATGGGTGCAGTTCTGCGCTGTGTTGAATGCCCCCCGGTCGGCGGTGATACGATGTGGGCCAATATGGAACTCGCCTTTGAGCGGCTGCCGGACCATATCAAGGAAGATATCATCACGCTGCGCGCGCGCCACAGCATGGAAGCGAGTTTCATGGCGGCCAAGCCGATCGAAGAGCGGCTGGCGATGAAAGAGCGTTATCCGGATCCGGAACATCCGGTCGTGCGGACGCATCCAATAACCGGCAACAAGGCGCTGTTTGTTTGCGGGTTCACAACTCATTTCACCAACTATCACACTGCCGAGCGGGTGCGGGTCGGCCAAGATTTCACTGATGGCAGTGGGACGCTGCTGCGTTACCTGATCTCCCAGGCGGCCATTCCAGAATACCAGGTCCGCTGGCGCTGGACGCCGGGCTCGGTCGCTTTGTGGGATAATCGCTGTACCCAGCATTACGCAGTGATGGATTATCCGCCGTGCGTGCGCCGGATGAACCGCGCAACGATCATCGGCGACCGCCCGTTCTGAACTTCATACGCAAACTCATACTTAATATTCAGGAGACCCTATCATGGCTTTCTTTGCCGATTCCGTTGGCACCGCGCTGGTCGATGTCGATGCGCTGCCGTGGATTCCGTTCCTGCCCTATTCGGACCAAATCTTCCTCAAGCTGATCAAGGTCAACCCGGTCAACGGCGAATGGACCACGCTGCTCAAGCTGCCTGCCGGGACCGAATTGCCCAAGCACCACCATGCCGGAACGGTGCACGTCTACACGGTCGCCGGACGCTGGCGTTACAAGGAACATGACTGGGTGGCCGGTCCGGGCAGCATGGTGTTTGAAACGGCCGCTTCGGCGCACACGCCGGTTGCCGAGCCGGAAGCAGAAGTCATCGCGCTCAATATTATTATCGGCGACTGGAACCTGCTGGATGAGAATGACAACATCATGGCGGTCGAAAACTGGCGGACGATGCTGAAGCGCTATGCCGATCATTGCGCCGCACATGGCATCACGCCGGTCGACGTGACCAGCTTCAGCGGCAACTGAGGGGCAAGCCATGCCAGCCGTAACGCATCATTTCGCCGATCTAGACGCAGTGCGCCTACATTATGTAACGGCGGGCGCGGGCGAACCGGTTGTTATGCTGCACGGCTGGCCACAAACCTGGTTCATGTGGCGCGACGTAATTCCCCTGCTGGCGCCGCACTATACCCTGATCGCACCGGACATGCGTGGGCTGGGCGATAGCTCGCGGCCCACAGATGGCTATGACAAGATGACCGTGGCGCGCGATATTGCCGAATTGATGACGCGGCTGGGGCATGATCAATTTCGCGTTGTGGCGCATGATTGGGGTGGGCCCGTGGCCTTCGCCTTGGCGGCACAATTCCCTGAACGGGTCATCGCCATGGCCATATTTGATGCGCCGGTGCTGGGGGATGGCGGCCCGATTGAACACCATAGCCGCTGGCATTTTGGGTTCCACGCCCTGCCGGGCTTGGCCGAAGCTCTGACGGAAGGGCGCGAGGATATCTACCTGCGCTTCTTCTACCGCTTTGGCGGCGCGCATCCCGAAGCCATCTCGGAGGAAGCGCAAGCCGAATATGTGCGCGCATATTCGCA
>JAGWVG010000221.1 GCA_018970965.1 Alphaproteobacteria bacterium
ATGGCGATGTGCAGCGAGCCGCCATCGCAAAATTGGGGGCAAGTGCCGCCGCTGTTGAGGTAGCCGCGATTGCCCATGCCGTTCACGGCGCCATGGGGATTAGCGCGGAATATGATCTTAATCTGCTGACCCGCAGGCTCAATGCATGGCGCCTGGCCTCAGGCGCAGAAAGCTATTGGGCGGGACTATTGGGCAAGATGCGGCTTGGTGCTGCCCAGAGCAGTTTGGATTTTATCCGCGCGTAAGGCCAAGATGGGGCCAGGTCTTAAAAATAGGTCCGCACCATGCCCTGCGCGAAGAAAAAGGCCTTAAGGACGTAAATGACGCACCATTGGCCAAGAAAATTGCCAATGAATGCGCTCGCCATGCCTTTGTAGAAATACCATTCTGTACTCTCAGCCATATGGCCGGCGCTGTAGGTGATGCTGGAGGCGGCTGCGCAGACAATTGACACGGAGAGCAATTGTCGTGCGGTAATGCCTGCCAAGTCTTTGCGAATGCCAACAGCGCGGCGCGCAATTTCAACGGCGCAAGGCACAATGATCGAGACCAGCAGCGATAGGAGAAGCGCGCCTTGAAAGCTGTTGTCTTCAGCATAGCTGATCAGCGACATGATGAAGAGGATGGGAATAAACCAGAGGCCCATCACCAGCGATCCAAAAAGCCTTACAAAGGCCGGCAGCCAAAGCCAGCTGACGCCTGTAATTGGGCCATGCGGGGCCACAAAATGCGACACGCGCGTTAAGATAAGATACAACGCAATCAAGAAGAACGAGAACCCAATCTTGTATGCGATGTTCTGCATCACCCAATCTCAGCTTAGTTGTTTCAACAGGTCAACTGCGGGGGGGAGAAAAACAATTTCTTTTTTTCGCGCGTCATGGGGGTCTGAAATAAAATCAATCAGACCTTTTTTGCGCAAAGCGATAACATGCCGATAGGCCGTTGCCGGCGGCAATTCCCCAATATGCATGGCATCACGCACCAAAAGCGTACGGCCCGCTTGATGCGCATCAAGCAAGTCAAACAGCATGCGCTCTTCTTGGCCGCTGAGCGAAGACAGCGGGGGTAAGCGTCTTAAGCTCACCATGAAATTCAAGACTCTGCGCTGCATCTCATCCCCCAAAAGTTGGCGAGATCATTTTTTCTGGCGGCCACTTTGTCAAATAAATTCTAATCCGAGGCGGAACCGACAGAGGATGAATGCAAATACGACATCAACACTTCTTGCCAAAAACAAATACGCCCGAAAATAAACCATTATTTGCCGTAACTTGCAAATATGGAATGAATAGAAACCGAAATGGCATAAGTTGTTGGTGCATCACTTATTGCCGGTGGTAACCCCCGACCCCACTTGGGGAGAGAGGCGGGTCGTTTGCAATTATGTTTGCTGCGTTGATGCCTTTGCTCTGTCCAGCACCCGTGAAGGCAAAATTGTGTCCGTGTCTATTTTCAAGTCTCCGCCGCTGAAATCTGCGGTTTCTATAGCCAGTCTTGCCGCAATCATGGTGATGTCTGCGCCAGCATGGGCGCAACAGGCGATGGCTTCCAGCGCGACCACAAATTTAGACTCGGCAGCTGCGGCGGGCGATGCGGCACCTATGGCACCGCCAGCAACTCCTTCGGCGGCGGCCTATGGGCCACCCGTTGTTCAGCAATCGGCACCCAGAGGTGAAGTTGCCATTGATTGGCAGCAGGCCCCAGCTGTCGCCCCGCCGGCGCTGGTTCAGGCTCTGGACCTGATTAGCCGTAATTATCCGAGCGTCCGTGGCGCGCGGGCCGCGATTAGGGCTGCCACCTCAGATGTCCGCGGTGCGCAATGGCAGCGCTTCCCCAATGTTTCCGTGCAGACCAGCTTTGTTGGCACGGGCAACACGGTTGCCCCCTCTGTCAGCGTCTCGGCGCCGGTGTGGACGGCTGGGCGTTTGGGGGCGACAATCAAGCGGGCCCGCGCCGCCTTGGATGCGTCTGAAGCGCAATATCGCGAAGTTGTCCTTGGCCTCGCTGTCGATACGACGCAGCTCTATTTTGATATCGCCCGGCTCACGCGGCGCGAAGCGATGATCGCCGAAAGCCTGGAAGAACACCGGGCGCTGGTGGCCTCAATGGAGCGCCGCGTCGCCCAGGAAGTTTCGCCGCTGGCAGATTTGGAATTGGCCCGCTCGCGCGTTGCGCAGATTGAGCAAGAATATGCCGTTGCCAAAGCGCAGCGTCAGGCATCGCTTTACGCCTTTGCTGAACTGGTGAATGATCCCAGCTTCAACATTGGTAATGTGCCGCAATATAAGCCCGATATTCAATTAACGGGCCGCGCAACCCTGATGGATGAAGCCTTGGGTTATGATCCCACGCTCCAGCGCCTACAGGCGCAAATCATGGCGGGTCGCGCAGAAGTGTCAGCGACCAAGGCGTCGATCTTTCCGCAGTTGAATGCGCAATACACGTATAATGATTATGTCGGCAGCCGGGTTGGCCTGGTTGCTACGCTTGATACGGCGGGCGGACTTTCGCGCTTCAGTGCTGTTTCGTCAGCGCGCGCGCGTCTAGATACAGCAACGGCTCAGTTGTCGACGGCGCAGCGCCAAATTCGTCAGCGCATCAATAATGATCTGACGGAATTTGACTCGGCTCAGGCGCGTGCCGCCGTGTCGCGCGATGCGTCCTTCACATCAAATAATGTCAGCCAGAGCTATATGCGCCAGTTTATTGCTGGGCGGCGCTCTTGGCTTGATGTGATGAACTCGCTTCGAGAAACCTTGTCTGCCCGCTTGGGGCAGGCGGATGCCGAGATTTCGGCCATGTCCTCCTTTGTTCGATTGTCCCTGCGGACCGGACGCTGGACCCCCTTTGTGGATAGTTCAAAATGACCAAACATGCAGACCTTCTGACTGCCATTGCCAAGCTTGCCCGTTTGCGCGGGTTGGATCTGCCGCCCGGTTGGGATGCGCAAGGCCCCGCGCTTAACCTTGAGGGTGAGGAGGCGCTGTCAGCATTTTGCGAGGCAACGGGCTGGGCACCACCGCGCGCAATGGAAGATCATGTGCGCGCACACGGCTTTCCGCTATTGGCCTATTCTGAGGAGCATGGCTGGGCAGTTGCGCGTAAATTTGAGCCGGGCGGCTATGTTGCGGTTCAGCAAGATAATGACAATGAAGTTTGGCAGTCTGATGAAACACGCCTCTATGAGGTGCTGATCCCGACGCCGCCAAAC
>JAGWVG010000222.1 GCA_018970965.1 Alphaproteobacteria bacterium
GCCAGAAAATCTGCCACGCGCTTGCGCGCATCCGCCTTTTGCGCCGGCGCAACAGAATCTTCCAAGTCGAGAATCACGGCATCCGCACCGCAGCCTGCCACTTTAGCGAGCTTCTTCTCGCTATCGCCGGGGATGAACAGCAAGGAACGCAGTGGCAAGGCCGTCATGCCGCCTCCACTGGGCGCTTGCGCTGCAGCCCCGTGCGTTTGCAGCTGGCGACAAGATCGCCATGTTGGTTGAACGCCTTGTGGACGAAGGTCACAATCCCGGCATCGGGGCGGGATTTGGACTCGCGCAGATCAATCACTTCAGTTGTGACGCGCACTGTATCACCGTGGAAAAGCGGCTTGGGAAAGCGCACTTCATCCCAGCCCAAATTGGCAATGGCCGTCCCCAAAGTCGTATCGCCCACCGAAATGCCAACCATCAGCCCCAGCGTGTAGACAGAATTCACGATGCGGGCGCCAAATTCGGTGCCCTTCATATATTCTTCGTCCAGATGGAGCAGCGCTGGGTTATGAGTAAGCGTTGTGAACAGAACATTATCGGTCTCGGTCACAGTGCGGCGCAGGGCGTGATCAAACACCTGCCCCACCACGAAATCATCAAACCACAGCCCAGCCATTGCCCTGCCCTTTTTAAGCGCCCAAACGCGCGCGCACGCGCTCTGCTTGCGTCATGATGTTTTTCACCAAATCGGCGCAGGTCGGGATATCGTGAATCAAGGCTTGGCTCTGCCCGCTGGTCCAAATACCGCCATCGGTATCGCCATCGCGCAGCACATTGTCGCGGCCACGCTGCCCCGCCATCAGGGCCTTCACATCCTCAAAGCTCTTGGTGGGATCACGCTGAATTTCGGCCACTTGCACTGACACCGCGTTTTTGGCGACGCGCGCGGTATTGCGCAGCGAGCGGCCAACAAGCACCGTATCCAGTTCGGTATTCTCAACAATCTTCTGCTTCACATTAGGGTGGATTTTGGCTTCCACCGTCGCACAGAAGCGCGTGCCCATATTGACGCCATCTGCCCCCAAAGCGAGCGCAGCCACCAAGCTGCGGCCATCGGCCATGCCGCCTGATGCGATAATCGGCGTATCAGGCAGCGCATCAACTGTGGCGGGCAGCAGGACAACAAGGCCTACATCATCTTCACCCGGGTGGCCTGCACATTCGAAGCCATCGATGCTGATGACATCCACGCCCTTGTTCACGGCAGACACAGCGTGGCGCACGGAGGTGCATTTATGGATCACCTTCACGCCATTTTCTTTAAAGCGCGGCAGATGGTCTGTGGGCGCGCGGCCTGCGGTTTCCACAATCTTGATGCCCGAAGCGATAATGGCCTCGCGATATTCGTCATAAGGAATGGGGTTGATGGAAGGCAGCAACGTTAAATTGACGCCAAAGGGCTTGTCCGTCAGCTTTTTGGTCTTTTCAATTTCTTCCAGCAAGGCTTCGCCACTGGGAAACATGTGCGCGGTGATAAAGCCCAAGGCGCCCGCATTGGCGACAGCGGCAACCAAATCGCCATAGCCCACGCCGGTCATGCCACCCATGCAAATGGGGGTTTCGATACCGAACATTTCCGTCAACCGCGTCTTGAACATCACCCTCTCCCTTTTGGCCCTTTGATGAGCTTATCGATTGGCAAGATGCCGGAATTGTCCGTTGCAATAAAGCAATTCTTCCAAATCTTGCCGATTATCCACTTGGCGCACAACGCCCGCGAAAACCCTGTGCGTACCAAAATCCATCGTATTGGCGACATCGCACGCAATGCTGGACAGGCTAGACCGCAAAGCGGGCATGCCTGCCACATCATACCAATCGCCATTCACAAAGCGACTATCCTTGCCCGCTGGGCTGCCAAAGGCATTTGCAATCGCCTCATCCTCTCGGCTCAGAATGTTGAGGACAAACTTGCCCGAGGTCTCAAGCGTCCGCATCAGCGACGCCGATCGGTTGACGCAAATCAGCACAGACATGGGGTCAAAGCTTAACGAACAAGCGGCGGTTGCCGTCATCCCGGCATCGCCATCCGGCCCGCGGCTGGTGATAAGGTACACCGCGGACGCGACGTGGCGCATCGCTTGGCGAAAATCGGTGCTCAGGCTTTGTTCGGCTTCATGTGCAGAATGTGTCATCATTTCGCGCTAACAGCGAAGCGCGGCTGGGTCGAGAGGCTGGAGGGCGACCTTTTGGTCAGGGCAGATATTAGGGCTTGGCCCAGGCAACATGCCAATGCCATAACCCCAGCTTATCAGCAGAGACAAAACGAATTGAGGAGAGCATCCGCCATGTCTGACACCCAAGATCCTGCAAACAACCAGCCTCCCGGCTATGTGCCGCCCAAAGTTTGGGTGTGGGATAAGGCCAATGGCGGCCAATTTGCCAATATCAACCGGCCGATCTCTGGCCCCACCAAAGAGGCTGAGCTTCCCGTCGGCAAGCACCCCTTTCAGCTTTATTCGCTGGGCACGCCCAATGGTGTCAAAGTGACGATCATGCTCGAAGAGCTGCTCGCCAAAGGGCATGCGGGCGCTGAATATGATGCCTGGCTGATCAATATTGGCGTGGGCGATCAATTTGGCTCAGACTTTGTCAGCATCAACCCCAATTCGAAGATCCCGGCCATGCGTGACATGTCGGTCAGCCCCAATATCCGCCTGTTCGAGAGCGGCTCGATGCTGGTCTATCTCGCAGAAAAATTTGGCGAATTTCTTCCCACAGACCCGCATAAGCGGGCCGAAACAATGAATTGGCTGATGTGGCAAATGGGCTCTGCCCCCTATGTCGGCGGCGGCTTGGGCCATTTTTACGCTTATGCGCCGTTCAAGATGCAATATCCAATTGATCGCTTTGCGATGGAAACCAAGCGGCAACTGCATGTGCTCGACACGCATCTGGCGCAACATCAGTTCATGGTCGGCGACACCTATACCATTGCCGATATCGCGATTTGGCCTTGGTATGGCGCGATCATGCGCGAAGCCTATAATGCCCAAGAATTCTTGTCGGTGCATGAATATACGCATTTGGACCGCTGGGTGACCGAAGTGGGTCAGCGCCCCGCTGTGATCCGCGGGCGTATGGTCAACCGCACGTTCGGCCGCCCCGAAACGCAATTGCGCGAACGGCATGATGCGAGTGATTTTGAGAATAACCGGGAAGATATGGTCATCGCGCGTGGCGGTCAGCGCATCTAATT
>JAGWVG010000223.1 GCA_018970965.1 Alphaproteobacteria bacterium
TTGTGAATTTTCCTGAGCGAGCGAAAATCGATCTGCGCTTTTTGTATCCGAAATGGAGGGGGCGAGCCGATTTTGCTGTGCCGTCAGACTTGCCTGCATGCGTGCCGTTGGCGTGACCGCCTGGCGTGCCGCAGAGGTTGCCAAAAGGCTGGGCAGGTCAAGGCAATGGGGCAGCGTACGGGCAGAAGACTCGTCCATCTGAGGATCGATGCCAGCAAGATGTGAAGGCAAGGTAAATGCCGCTTTTGCGGCTGCATTTTTTTATCTGGCCCGCTATGAGCGCATGTATGTTTGATTTGTTTCAGCTTTCTGGGCCGGCCAAGGCACGCCGTATTGTGGTGGCGATGTCGGGTGGCGTTGATTCCTCAGTTGTTGCCGCACTTGCGGCGCAGACGGGCGCCGAGACAATTGGCATAACCCTCCAGCTTTATGATCACGGTGCCGCTGTCAATCGCGCCGGGAGCTGCTGTGCGGGCCGCGATATTCGTGATGCGCGCGCGGTGTGTGATCGGCTTGGGATTGCCCATTATGTCTTCGATCATGAAAGCCGCTTTCGGGATACGGTCATCGATCAATTTGCCGATGAATATATGAATGGCCGCACCCCCATTCCGTGCGTGCGTTGCAATATGGGGGTTAAGTTTACAGATCTGTTTCGCCTCGCGCGGGAATTGGGGGCAGATTGTTTGGCGACGGGCCATTATGTCCGCCGGATCGAAGGGCCAGAGGGCGCCGAGCTTCATCGTGCGCTCGATCCTGCGCGGGATCAGAGCTATTTCCTCTTCGCGACAACGCAAGACCAGCTCGACTTTCTCCGCTTTCCCTTGGGCGGCTTGCCTAAGCCGCAGGTGCGCGCTTTGGCGCAGGAAATGGGGTTGGCGGTTGCCACCAAGCCTGACAGTCAAGATATCTGCTTCGTGCCCAATGGCGATTATACGTCGGTCGTGCGCAAGGTACGCCCAGAAGCTGAAAATGACGGCGCGATTGTGGATATGCAGGGCCGTGAATTGGGGCGGCACAAAGGGCTGATCCATTATACTGTAGGGCAACGGCGCGGGCTGGAAATTGGCGGGCTGGCAGAGCCGCTTTATGTTGTCCGGCTTGATCCAAAAACGCAGCAGGTGGTGGTGGGGCCAAAGCAAGCGCTGGCGGTTTCTGCCGCGCGGATTGTGGAGCCCAATTGGCTGGCGCTGGCTGAAGGTCGGCCGGTTATGGCTAAGGTGCGTTCACTCGCCAAGCCCGTTTCCGCGCGGATGCGGGGGGATTGGCTGGAATTTGACGCAGCGGAATATGGCGTCGCCCCCGGTCAAGCTGCCGTACTTTATGATGGGGATCGGGTGATTGGCGGCGGTTGGATTGAGGAAACCCGCCGCGCAATGGCTGACGCGGCTTAAGGCTTCAACGGATCGGGTTGGCAGCCCAGCACTGGGTCAAACCTGGCTGTGCGGCTGGCAATCAGCGGCACGCTGGCAGTGACCGATTTAGCCTTCGCATCTTCTGACAATTGGATCAGTTCCATCCCTGGCTCGAAATCCTTGTGGCAATCCTTCAGGCTGCGATTGCCGATATAGCGACAGCCGCAGGCGACGCGCGCGCCATAGCCCACGCCCAATTTCAGCAAAGGCTTTTGCCGATATGCAAAAATACCGCCGCCAATCAGCAGCATCACCAGCGTGGCAAAGATAATCAGCACCAGCGGCTTTCGGACAGGGCTTGCTTTCATAAACAGGCAGCTTAGGCTCGTGTTATGATAAAGAAAAGCGTGATTGGCGGAGGGGTGTTTGCAGTGCTGCTGTGCGGCATGACGGCTTCAGCCGCGCCTGAGCCGCAGGTTCTGGACCCCTTATTCCGCGCTGATGCCAGCGAAACGCGCGCCGCGCTTCTGATCCGCGATGGTAAGATTGTCGAAAAGCGATACGCCCCCGGTTATTCCGATGCCAATCGTTTTATCAGCTGGTCGATGGCCAAATCGGTCACCGCAGTCTTGATTGGCGAGCTGGTGAGCGATGGCCGCTTGCAACTGGATGCACCCGTGCCCTTTGCCGAATGGCAGACCCCTGGTGATCCGCGCAGCAAGATTACGCTGCGCCAAATGCTCAACATGGCATCTGGCCTGTCGCATACCGAAGTTGGTGATCCAGTTTATGCATCGGACACAAATCAAATTCTGTTCGTTGGTGGCACACAGGCGATGGCGAAAGCGGCGATAGCCAAGCCATTAGAAGCCGCGCCTGGGAGTAAATTTGAATATAGTTCAATGACATCACTCTTACTGGCAGAGCTTATCACGCGGCAATTGACTGACAGCAAAGATCCCCGCGTCCGCGCCCAAGCCTATCGCCGCTTTGCCGAAGAGCGGCTGTTCCGCCCGGCAGCCATCACCAGTGCGGTGTTAGAATTTGATGGCGCAGGCACGCAAATTGGCGGATCCATCCTCTATATGACGCTGGAGGATTGGGGCCGTTTTGGCAAAGTTCTGCTGGATGGGCAGGGTGAGGCATCGGCGCCCATTATTCAGCCTGCTTGGCTGGCCTTTATGCGCACGCCGAGCCTGCGTGACGGCGGCTATGGCGGGCAGATTTGGCTCAATCGCACGCGTCCGGCAGGCGCGGATGCCGCCTTGTTTCCCGGACAGGGGCCAGCCACACTCACCTCGGCGATTGGCCATCTTGGTCAATATGTCATTGCCTCGCCGGATCAGGCAACAGTGCTTGTCCGACTGGGCAAAACCAATGATCCCGATCTTGGCCCTGTGCGGTCTGCCTTGGGCCAGATCATGTCATCCATTCCCGTGAAGAAAGTTGCCCATGCCCAGCCTTAATGCCCGGCTTTTCGCCTTTGTTCTGCGGTCGACAGGTTTTGTCCGTCGCAATTTTTCAGGGGGTGCAGCGTTGGATTTGGCGATCGCCGCCGCCCGAGCTGCTCCAGCGCAACTGCCCACTGCAAAACAGCGCGCCCGGCTTGATATTCGAGAAGCGCAATTTGAAGGGCGGCCAGTTTGGCATATCGCGCCTAAAGGCCAGGCGAAGGGCCGCGTGCTCCTCTATTTTCATGGCGGCGGCTATATTTATGCGGCGTCGAATTTCCATTGGGGCTTTTTGTGCCATTTGGCCGAAAAACATGGTGTTTCGATCATTGCGCCGCTCTATCCACTAGCGCCGGAGCATGATGCGACCATCATTACCCAGTTTGCGCTCAACCTCTATCG
>JAGWVG010000224.1 GCA_018970965.1 Alphaproteobacteria bacterium
GCCCGCTTCGGCCATGGCCATCGCATCTTCTACAATGGACCGCGCTTCCTGATCGCTTTTACCGCGGACGCCATAGCCCCCCAAAATGTTGACAGCCTGTGGCGTCAACCCGACATGCGCCATCACGGGAATGCCACGCGAGGTCAAAAACTCAACAGTCGGGGCCAAGACTTTGCCGCCTTCAATCTTCACACCTGCAGCGCCCGTTTCTTTCAGCAGGCGCGAGGCATTGGTGAACGCCTGCTCGGGCGACCCTTCATAGCTGCCAAAAGGCATGTCGACGATAACGGCGGCATGATAGCTTCCGCGCACAACAGCCGCGCCATGCGCTGCCATCATTTCCATCGTGACCGCCACTGTATGCGGTAGGCCGTAAATCACCTGACCCAGCGAATCCCCAACCAGCAACATATCGCAATGCGGATCCAGCAATTGGGCCATACGCACGGTGTAAGCGGTCAGCATCACCAGCGGCTCGCCACCCTTGCGCTGCCGGATACGTGGCACCGTCAGGCGCTTCATCGGCGTGGGCATGGGGTTGGCGCGGCTGGTTGACGTATCAAGCGTCAGCGTTGTCGAGGTGGTAGACATGCCGCCTCCATAGACTGTGCCGCCGCCAGAGGCAAAGCCTGCGATGCAGGCAGCCTACCCAAAAGCTAAATTATGACATTTTGACGACATTTTCTTGCCCAATGTCCATCAATTGACTAGGCGAAATATCGATAAGCCCGGATATGCCGGGCCGTTCGGGGGCCATATCGCCAGATGACGGAACTCAGCTCGCAAGATGTATTTGCTGCGCCAACCGCGCGGCTGCGCGTCTGGCAGCGGCCCGCGCGCGCCCTGAGCTTGCAATTTCATCGCGACCTTCCGCTGGGCGAAAAGCTTTATTTGGCGGCGCTTATGGCACTGGTTGTCATTGCTGGCTTTGGCTTGTGGCTGGCAACACCGGTACCGTTTAGCGTGCTGATGCGCGGAATGCGGCTTTACATGCTGCTGCCCCTTATCAGCGTTTCAACTGTTTGGAGTTTGGTGCGCGTCGCCGAAAAATTTGCTGGCCATCGCTTCGCCATTTTCCATGCGCGTGGCCAGTGGATGCTGGCGACGGCGCTGATTACCAGCATGACCATTCCGGTTTACGGCATATTCAAGCAGTTCATTTTGAAAGCCCAAGGCTTTCCGCTGGATCCGACGCTTGCGTCTGTCGATCGCCTGTTGTTTTTCGGCTATGATGGCTGGCAAGTCATGCATGCGCTGTTTGGATCGCTTGAGGTCACGCTGTTGCTGGATCGGGCTTATGGCATTTGGCTGCCGATCCTCATGTTCTGCCCGGTGCTCTGGGCCGCATTGATCCATGACCCGCGGGTCCGCGCGCGACTAATTGGCTGCTGGTTGGGTGTGTGGCTGTTGATAGGCGGGGTTGCCGCATGGCTGCTCGCCTCAGCTGGCCCCATGTTTTACCCCCACATGGTTGGCCCTGATGCCAGCTTTCAAGCGCTGCATGATCAGATTGTTCGCTTTGGCGATCTTGCCCGCGCACGCGGCGAGGTTTTGACAACCCCTATGGGCCATAATCTGTTGATGAAACGCTATTTCAGCGGACATTACATGCCCGGGTTCGGCATTTCTGCCATGCCTTCGGTTCATGTGTCTATGGCCACATTATTTGCAATTGGCGGCTTTTGTCTGCGCCGTTGGATTGGTTGGCTGCTGACCGGCTATGCGGTCGTCATCTGGATTGGCTCGGTCTATCTTGGCTGGCATTATGCGGTCGATGGCATTGTGGGCGCGGCTCTGACGATTGGCCTGTGGAAGATCTCCGCAAAAATTGCCGAGGCCGTTGCACCAAGCGCAACTGAAAGCAGCGAGGACGCCGCTTAATTCCGGCCGATATGCCGCCCGTTACGCATCGAGGGCGGCGCGAGCCTCATCAGAATGATCTGAAAACAAGCCATCGACGCCCGCCGCAACAAAGGCACGAATTTCAGAAGCAAGATCCCCTTTAATGTGCGGATCAGCTCCGGTGCGCATATTGGCTGGCAAAAAGTAGTTTTCTGCGCGGAATGTCCAGGGATGAACCTCCAGCCCAACAGCGTGCGCGTGCTGCACCAATGCTGTAGGCGTGCCCAGCTTGCCGGCCGCATCGTACGGAATGACCAGCGATTTATCAGGCCCTATGCCATCAGCATAACGCGCAATTTCTGCCAAGCCTGCCGGGGTGATCATGTCGGTTGCCAAAAGGTCAGGCCGATCGGCTGGGTGACCATCTGCTTCGATCAGCTGGATCAATCGAACCTGCGTTTTGGTGCGCAAGGCCTGCAAATTGCCAACTTCAAAGGATTGGATAAAGACAGGTGATGTGCGCTCGGTTAGCCCATATTGTGCCAGCGCCGCCAGCAAGGGCGCCTCATGTGGCAAGCCAATTTGCGCAAAATAGGTGGGATGCTTTGTTTCTGGATAGACGCCAACGGCCCGACCACGTGCTTTTCCGCCAGCTTCGGCCAGCGCCAAAATCTCATCAAATGTTGGGATCAGAAATTGCCCGTCATAAGCGGTATTGGCCGTGCGCAAGTCTGGCAGGCGTTCACGGGCGCGTAACGTGCGCAGCTCAGCCAGAGTAAAATCCTCTGTAAACCAGCCCGTTACACTTTGTCCGTCGATAACCTTGGTGGCCTTGCGATCCGCAAATTCACTGTGGTTGACAACATCTGTTGTCCCAGAAATTTCATTTTCATGCCGGGCCACCAGCACAGCATCTTTGGTCAGCACCAAATCAGGCTCGATAAAGTCAGCCCCCATATCAATCGCCAATTGATAGGCCGCCAATGTATGCTCGGGCCGATGGCCGCTTGCGCCGCGATGTGCGATTAAAATGGGTTTGGTATCTGCTGCCATGAAAGAACCTGCCATGAATGGAGCGCCAGTCGCCAAAGGATTTTAGCTGTTACCATGCCCTTGTACGTTCGCAATCTTTTGGGCGAGCCATGGCATCAATCAGCCTAGGGCACCTGCCCATATATCAGGCTTAAATCCAACAAGAACACCGCCTGGATGCTCAACAATCGGACGTTTGATCATCGAGGGTTGATCCAGCATCAGCGCAATCGCGCGGCCTTCATCCACCCCCGTTTTGTCAGCATCGGCCAGCTTACGAAATGTGGTGCCCGCCCGGTTAAGCACCTGCTCCCACCC
>JAGWVG010000225.1 GCA_018970965.1 Alphaproteobacteria bacterium
CGGCTTCGGCCAGCTCAGGGCGGCCACCCTTTGTGTACAGCTCAATCGATTCGCGGCGCTGCTTGACCATTTTCTGCAAAACTTCGGTCACCAGCACATCATCATCCGCCGGCGCCTTGCCTGTGCGCGCTTCAATATCGCGGTTCTTGATGGCGGCTTGAATGAGGCGAATGGTCGCCGTTTTTGGCTTATCGCCGCCCTTCATGGCTTCAATCAGCGCGGCCTTGATGTCGTCGCGAATCATAATCGTCTTTCAAACATGGGAAAGTTTTTTCCTTAGCTGGGGAAAAGCCGTTTTAATAGATTGACGCTGGCCGCCCCCATCTCTAGCGGGGGTGCCTTAGCGACATCGCCAAAAATCTTTTTTTAAGGAGCGCCCCATCATGGCCGACCTCACCAGCACGCGCGCGCCCAACGGAGCGACAGGCGTACTGGTTTTAGCGTCTGGCGATGTTCTGTGGGGCCGTGGCTTTGGCGCAGAAGGTGCCGCCGTTGGCGAAGTGTGCTTCAACACCGCCATGACGGGCTATCAAGAAGTGATGACGGACCCCAGCTATGCGGGGCAGATCATTAACTTCACCTTCCCGCATATTGGCAATGTTGGCACCAACCCAGAAGATATTGAAGCGACCAATCCGCATGCCTTGGGCTGCATTGTTCGCCAGGATGTAACCGACCCCTCAAACTTCCGGCACACGCAGCATTTTGTGCAGTGGATGGTGCAGAATGGCCGAATTGGCCTGTCGGGCGTTGATACCCGCGCGCTCACTCGGCTGATCCGCCTCAAGGGTGCGCCCAATGCTGTGATTGCGCACAACGCCAAAGGGCAGTTTGATCTTGCAGCCCTGCTGTCGCAAGCGCGCGGTTGGCCGGGGCTGGAGGGGATGGACCTCGCCAAGGATGTTGCCACGCTGCAAAGCTATGACTGGGCGGATGGTCTGTGGACGCTGAAGGAAGGCTATGCCGTCAACAGCGCCAACCCCAGCGGCCCGCGCGTGGTCGCAATTGATTATGGCGTGAAGCGCAACATTTTGCGCAATCTGGTCGATGCGGGCGCGCAAGTGACAGTGGTACCGGCTACGGCCAGCTTTGAAGATATTATCGCGCACAACCCCGATGGGCTTTTCTTGTCTAACGGCCCGGGGGATCCAGCTGCGACAGGTGAATATGCCGTGCCTGTCATTCGCCAATGGCTTGAAACAAAAAAGCCGCTCTTTGGCATTTGCTTAGGGCATCAGATGTTGGGCTTGGCCGTGGGCGCCAAGACCGAAAAGATGCACCAAGGCCATCGCGGCGCGAACCACCCGGTCAAACGCCTTGAGGATGGGCGGGTCGAAATCACCAGCATGAACCACGGTTTTGCTGTGGATGCAGAAACACTGCCCGCCAATGCGCGCGCAACGCACATTTCGCTGTTTGATGGCTCTAACTGCGGTTTCGAATTGACCGATCAGCCAGCCTTCAGTGTCCAATACCACCCCGAAGCCTCACCCGGACCGCAGGACAGCCATTATCTGTTCCAAAAATTTGTCGGGATGATGGGAAGCAAATAATGCCAAAAAGAACCGACATTTCCTCCATTCTCGTCATTGGCGCTGGCCCGATTGTCATTGGTCAGGCGTGCGAGTTTGATTATTCTGGCACACAGGCGATCAAGGCGCTGAAGGAAGAGGGCTATCGCATCGTCCTCGTCAATTCGAACCCGGCGACGATCATGACCGATCCGGAATTGGCAGATGCGACCTATGTCGAGCCTATCACGCCCGAGATTGTGGCAAAAATCATTGAAAAAGAACGCCCCGATGCGGTTTTGCCGACCATGGGTGGGCAGACCGCCCTCAACACGGCGCTTGCGCTTTTCCATGATGGCACGCTTGATAAATTTGGCGTGAAGATGATTGGCGCTGATGCAGAAGCCATTGATAAGGCAGAAGACCGTATCAAGTTCCGCAATGCGATGGACAAGATCGGGCTGGAATCGGCGCGCTCCGGCATTGCCCACAGCTTGGAAGAAGCGCTTGAAGTCCTGGAGCGCACGGGCTTGCCGTCGATCATTCGTCCCAGCTTTACAATGGGCGGAACGGGCGGCGGTGTCGCTTATAACCGCGAAGAATTTATTCAGATTGTGACAGGCGGGCTTGATGCCTCGCCGACCACAGAAGTGCTGATCGAGGAATCGCTGCTCGGTTGGAAAGAATATGAGATGGAAGTCGTTCGGGATCGGAACGACAATGCCATCATCATTTGTTCCATCGAAAATGTTGATCCGATGGGTGTGCATACCGGCGACTCCATCACTGTTGCCCCGGCGCTGACGCTGACTGACAAAGAATATCAGATCATGCGCAATGCCTCGATTGCGGTGTTGCGGGAAATTGGCGTCGAAACGGGCGGGTCGAACGTGCAGTTTGCGGTGAACCCGAAGGACGGCCGCCTCATCGTTATCGAAATGAACCCGCGTGTGTCGCGCTCGTCCGCTTTGGCATCCAAAGCAACTGGTTTCCCAATTGCCAAGGTCGCCGCCAAGCTGGCGGTGGGCTATACGCTTGATGAGATTGATAACGACATTACGGGCGCAACGCCCGCCTCTTTCGAGCCGACAATTGACTATGTCGTGACCAAAATTCCGCGCTTTGCCTTTGAAAAGTTTAAGGGCGCGGAGCCCATTCTCTCGACCGCCATGAAGTCGGTCGGTGAAGTGATGGCCATTGGCCGTAACATCCATGAATCGATGCAAAAGGCGCTGCGTGGTCTGGAAACAGGCTTGTCGGGCTTTAACTTTGTCGACGCGCTGAAGGGCGCATCGCGCGATGATCTGGTGGCCGCTTTGTCACGTGCCACGCCGGATCGGCTTCTTGTCGCCGCCCAAGCGCTGCGCGAGGGGATGACGGTTGCGGAAGTGAATGCCGTTGCGAAGTTTGATCCTTGGTTTTTGGAGCGCCTTGCTGAAATCGTCGCGGCGGAAAATGAAGTTGCGGCCAATGGCTTGCCGCAGGATGCTGAAGGGCTGCGTCGCCTGAAAGCCATGGGCTTTTCTGATAAGCGCTTGGCCTATCTTGCGCTGCAATCAGCGCATGTGAAGGCGGGCATGTCGCGCGCAGTCGCGCATGGATCGGGCCTGGTGCATGATGCCATCAAGGCGATGACCGGCGGCGTCACTGAAAAGGAAGTTCGCGCGCTGCGCCACAA
>JAGWVG010000226.1 GCA_018970965.1 Alphaproteobacteria bacterium
GCCATAACGGACAAGCGCCGCTGCAATATAATAGGTGCTGACAGACACAATCTCGCGCACCTCCACGTGCGCCTTGGCAAACGCCTGCGTCACCAAATCACCAATTGGGCCACTGCCTGTGACGCTGACAACGTCCAGACCATTGAGATCACTTATCGAAATGGTATCGCGCCCTCCCCCAAATTGCCCTTTGGGTGCAAGCAGACACAATTCCTTACTGGCGAGCTTTTTCTGCTTCATGCGCGGATGGTCAGGCGGGTCATAACCAATCGCCAAATCACATTCACGCTCATAGAGCGCGCGGACCACATCGTTATGGTGCAAGGTGCGCACCCCAAATGTGACATCGGGGTTTTTGGCTCGAAACGCGGCAATCGCGCGCGGCGCAATTTCTAACCCCAAAGACGGCACAACCCCAATCCGCAAATGCCCAGCACCCGATGCGCGCAAGTTATGCGCGGTCATCTGGAGCGACGCGATCCGATCAAACACCTCGTCAACTTCGCGAAATAAGGCATGTGCTTCGTCTGATGGCACCAATCGGCCACGGACGAGATCAAAGAGATTAATGCCTAGCTGGGCTTCGGTATGCCGCAAGACTTTGCTGACAGCTGGCTGCGAGACATTCAGCGCGCGCGCCGCCGCGCTGATTGAGCCATTCGCGTAAACCGCGTGAAAAACTTCTATTTGGCGTAGCCGCATAAAAAAGGTTTAGCGGCGCCAGACTGGCGCCGCTACCCCCCATTCCCCTCGTGCAGTGACGCGCGAGATTAGAATTCCTTCGACACTTCGAAATACACAAACCGGCCCAGCGAGTCATGGACCGAGCCCAAGAAGCCATAATTGGTCGAGGCCAGCGGTGGTGCCTTATCGAACAAGTTACGCGCGCCGACGCGAACGCGTGTGCCAGCCAGCATCCCTGCCGACTTATCGAAGCGATATTGCACATAGCTGTTGACGGTCGTGACGCCGGGCAACGTGTAATAATCACCATTGATGACAGCCGGACCCGTATCAAAGACCGGGCCAACATGCGTCACCAGCACGCCCGCGCTCACCGGGCCCGAGCTCCACGTCAGATTGCCCGACAAGCGCCATGCAGGGTTGCCGTTGATCTTCACCTGGCTGCCCGCTTGGCTGATGATGATGCCGGTGCCGAACTTGCCTGCCGCGTTTGCAGCAATCAGCTGAGCCTGCAGGTCAGAGGCTTCTTGCTGCCACTTGATCAGCTTTGACCCGGCAAAATCAAAATTGAACGTGCCGAGCGGCGTGTTGCGCAAGGTGTAGCTAACGGCAACATCCAGACCACGCAGAGTGCGCGGGCCGAGGTTGAAATAATCGTCCTGAACATAAGCCAGATCGCCCACAACCTGCGTGCCGACAGGCGCATAGCGCACAACATTGGGGTTTGAACGGCCACTCTGGCGCTCGAGAAGGTCAAACAGAATTTGGTTCTGAGCGCCTTGCAGGCCAACCACGCCATTTTCCTTCAGCGACCAGCGATCGACAGTCACCGTCAAGTTGCGAATGGGCTGCAGAACAACGCCGAAGGACAAAGTATCCGCATTTTCCGGCTTCAAATTCTTGTTACCAGAACGCACTTCCAACGTGCTGACGCCTGTGCAGGTCGTGTTGTTCAGGCGGCACGCGGCATAGTCGGTGCGCGTGTTCGAAACTTGCACGCCCGAGCTATAGAATTGTGCCAAGTTGGGCGCACGGAAGCTTTGCGACCAAGAGGAGCGGAAGCTGAGGCCGTTGAAGACCGACCAAATCCCTGCAACCTTGGGTTTAAAGACATTGCCGAAATCAGAATAATGCTCATCGCGCGCGGCCAATTGCAGATCGAGCGATTTGACCAGCGGCACCTTCATGTCATCCGACACAAGCGGAACCGCAAGTTCAACATAAGCCGATGCAACAGTGCGATGGCCACTGACATCCGGAGAGGGGCTCGCGCCCATCAAGTCAGTCCCATATTTAATGCCCGTCACGCTGTCGGTGTAGGTAATGGTACCGTCAAGACGCTTGTCACGATCATCAAGATAGGTTTCGCGGCGCACTTCGACACCGCTTGCAAACCCTACTCCGCCCGCAGGCAAGGCAAAGATTTGCGGGTTCGACAGGCGCATATCAGCCGTTGCCAGCGAGGTTTTGCTGATGCGGTGCGCATCGACCAAGAAGGATTGGATCGTCGCTGCATTGCTGGGCGTCGTATCCCCCAGCGAATAGGCCGTCTGATTGCCGCCGTTAAAGGGGTTATAAGCATCTGGCGTCGACTTTGCGAGCGCCTGCTGGAACAATGTGTTGCTGATCAGATTGTTCGTATGGTCATCCGTGCGCGCCCAAGAATAGGTGGCGGCAGATTCCCATTTGAAGTCACCCCATGTGCCACGCAGGCCAACCAAGGCGCGCAAACTATCGTCAGTCACATCAAACGTGCGCGGGCCGGTATCCACCGGACGATAAGTTGTGATGCGCAGCGCCAAGCCGGCATCGGGCACACCCGTCAGCCCCGGCAACCGGTTCGGGTTGGCCACACCATTGATCGTGGTCGCGCCAAAGGGGTTGTAATAGTTGCTGGCAGGAATGGTGATGATTGCGCTCGTCAGCGGCGCGGATTGTTCACGCTGGCCTTGCAGCTTGGCATGATAATAACCGGCTTCGCCAAACAGCTCGACATCGCCCAAGTCCTGATTGAAGGTCGAGAAGAAGTTGAAACGGTCAAGCCCGCCACGATTGGTGCGATCCGGATTTTCATCATAGCGCAGCACGCGGTCGGTCGTGCCGGTGATCGTGCCGCTCTTGAGGCAAAGATTGCCAGCATACACCGTGCTGGAGCAGCCTGCCGCCGTGTTTGATGTCGGCTCAACGTGGAACACGCCGCTTGACGTCAGTGTGGCCGTGCCCTGCTTAACCGTTACGACGGGAACAGTGGTGAAGCTGCCCCAAGGTGATGATGTAGAGCGGTTGTCAAAAGCGGTATCGCCTTCCCATGGCGTGCCGACCAACGCGGCGCGATGGTCTTCACTGGCTGAGAAATCACGTTCGCTTGCGTAGAGTGGCGTGCGGTGCGTGTAGCTGCCAAACAGCATGATGTGCCCGCCTGACTTGGTATTGAACCCCGTCTTCAGCGCAGCGGTCGCTTCGCTCGTGCCATCCGCAAAACCATAGCGCGCGTCGGCGCGA
>JAGWVG010000011.1 GCA_018970965.1 Alphaproteobacteria bacterium
GTCACCGCCAGATCACCCGAAGAGAGGTCTTTGGGGCGCATCTCGCCATGCTTGCCCAATTCAAGGCGGGCAATGGCACGATTGTGCACTTCATCAGGGCCATCCGCGAGACGCAGCGTGCGCTGATGCGCCCAAGCTGACGCCAAGCCGAAATCTTCCGACACACCGCCACCGCCATGCGCCTGAATGGCATCGTCAATGATCTTGAGCGCCATATTGGGGGCCTGAACCTTGATCATCGCGATTTCCGCTGCCGCAGCTTTGTTGCCGACAGTGTCCATCATATGTGCGGCCTTGAGGCAGAGCAGACGCGTCATTTCCAGATCGATGCGTGCGCGGGCAATGCGCTCATGCCACACCGTTTGCTCGGCAATGGTTTTGCCAAAGGCAATGCGGCTGGTGAGGCGGCGGCACATTTTTTCAAGCGCTTCTTCAGCGACACCAATGGTGCGCATGCAGTGGTGGATGCGGCCCGGCCCAAGGCGGCCTTGGGCAATTTCAAATCCACGGCCTTCACCATAAATGATGTTTTCAGCCGGAACGCGGACGTCCTTCAACTCAATTTCCATGTGGCCGTGCGGTGCATCATCATAGCCAAAGACGGGCAGGTGACGCAGAATCTTCACACCCGGTGCATCAAGCGGCATCAGGATTTGCGATTGCTGCTGGTGGCGCTGTGCGCCCAAATCGGTCTTGCCCATGACGATCGCGATTTTGCAGCGCGGATCGCCGGCACCCGAAGACCACCATTTGCGGCCGTTAATGACATAATGATCGCCATCGCGCGTGATGCGCGTTTCAATATTGGTGGCATCTGACGAAGCAACGGCGGGCTCTGTCATCAAGAATGCCGAGCGGATTTCGCCATTCATCAGCGGGATCAGCCACTGCTTCTTCTGTTCAGCCGTGCCATAGCGATTGAGCACTTCCATATTGCCCGTATCGGGCGCCGAGCAGTTGAAGATTTCAGACGCAATCCCCACGCGGCCCATTTCTTCGGCGCACAGGGCATATTCAAGGTTGGTCAGCATCGGGCCTTCAAACTCGACGCTGCTGTCGAGATGCGGGTTCGCCCCCTGTGGCGGCATGAACAGGTTCCAAATGCCAGCCGCCTTGGCGCGGGCCTTTTCCTCTTCAATAACGTTCAGAACTTTCCAGCGATCACCCGTCGCCTGCTCGGCATAATAATCCTTCATGCGCGGGCGCACATATTGGTCGATATGTGCTTTAACACGGTCGCGCCAATAAGATTGGCGTTCGGTGAGGGTGAAATCCATCTGAGTCGTCCTCTTCCTTGTTTACGTTTACGTCACTGTCAGCTTTCGGGACTGTTTTCCAGCCCCCTTTAACCCGCTTTTTGCGCAGCCCCTTGTGCCAATCGCGCCAACCGCGCTTCATGGTCTGCGCGCCGTATGGGAAAGCGCACAAAAATGGCAGCTGAGGCCACGGCCAAAAGCGTAATCAAGCCAATATAAGAGAGTGTCAGCCGGTCTATGACTTCGATCAAAACCGCGTTCGGTGGCGTCTGCACTGAAAGACCAGCCCAGCTGATGATGAGCCCTGATGCGAAAATGCCAACGCCTGTTGCGCATTTCTGAATGAAGAAATTGCCGGCAAAGAACACACCTTCGCTGCGGCGGCCCGTTTCTTCCTGCCCATTTTCCACGATATCCGCGATCATGGACGAGGCTGAGATCATAACCGTCACGGCAAAGCTGTTGCCAAGAAAGAAGAAGAAGAAGACCCCCCAATTGGAAGCGGAACTGCCAATGTCGGGCCAATACCCCATCAGCCGCAGCACAAAAGGCACAATCCAAAAACCCAGCCCGATCAAAGAGCCATAGGCGGCTGTGTGTGGCTTATCCCAGCGCCGGTTGAGCGGTACGACCAGAAAAACGGCTGCAATGACGCTGAAAAACAGCACCACGGGGTATATCGCAAAGGCCGTTTGATCGAACTTCCAGACATAGAGGTACAGATAGTTGGAAATCGAAAATGTGATGCCTTGGCTAATTGTTGCGAATACGGCTGCTGCTGCAAAAATCAGAAAGGCGCGGTTCGACAAAGATTCGCGAATTTCATCAAAAGCATGGCGCAAGCTGGAGGGGCCCGGTCGCGCATCTGGCAGACGGGCCAAGACCTTATGTTGGCCCAAAGCCGAAAAGAGCACGGCCACCGCTATAAGGACGCCGCCAAATACGCCATAAAGCCAATAGCCCTCGGGGTTAAGTTGGCCGACTTTGTGCCCGCTATCCGGCACCAGGAACACACTATAGGCCAAAAACAGCATCAAAAGGCCGCCCGCCCAGCCAAATAAATAGCGCAGACGCATCACGCTGGTGCGCTCATCATAATCGCTGGTCAGCTCGGGCACGAGCGCGACAGATGGCACTTCGCACGCCGAAACCAGGGCCCGCACCAGCACCGAAGTGATAACGAGGTAGAGGAAAATATGATCCCGCGCCGCCTCAGGAGGGGCCCAAAGCAAAAGCCACGCCAGCCCCAAGGGGATGGGGGCCGCATAAAGCCAGGGCAGCCGTCGGCCCCAGCGCGTATATGTCCGGTCGCTCATATGGCCGACAAAGGGGTCAATCACCGCATCAATGAACAGCGCGATCATCAGCGCGGTTGAGACAAGCGTGGCCTGCAAGCCTAACACCTGATTGTAAAACAACAGCAAGAAAGTGGAAAAGCCATTGTCCTTCACGCCATAGGCAATGCTGCCCAAACTGTGGATCAGCTTGAGGCGCATTGGCAATCGGCGCGGGGCGGGGATGCTCATGCCCGAATGCTTATGCGTTTGGCGTGTTCACAAAACTTTCCAAGGCGTCAAATATGCCTGGCGCTTCTGGGTTCCAGCTATGTGGTTGGCCAGTGGTGATGCCCCCATCGACAAGGAAGTGTGCGCCCGTGATGAAGCCCGCTTCTTTCGAAGCAAGGAAGGCGACCATATTTGCAATATCATCTGGCCGGCCACCACGCTGGATCGGCTGTGTATGGTTGGCAATTTCAAAGATGATTTTGTTGGCCGCGTCGCGCTTCTCTTCGGGCACCTCCATTGAGGACGAGAAAATATTGGTCTGAATAAAGCCCGGGCAAATCGCGTTCATGCGGATTTGATGTTTTGCCAAATCCGTTGCGCCGACCTTGGTCAGGTGAATGACACCGCATTTGGCAACCGCATAAGCAGTGGGAGAAAAGCCCGCACCAATCCCTGCGACACTCGCTGTATTGACGATGGAGGCGCCTTCCCGGCCAATCATATGGGGCACGGCATAGCGGACGCCCATTGCAACAGAGCGGAGCAGGAGGTTCATTGTCCGGTCCCACCCCTCAGGGTCAATCTCGTCAATCGGTGCGCGGTCCCCACCGGCGCCGGCATTGTTGAAGACCACATCAATTCCGCCCGTCTTGGCGGCGGCAAAATCCATAAGGGCTTTAATGTCCATTGGGTTGCAGACGTCGGTCTTATGGAAAAAGATTTTGCCGTTGGACGTTTCGGCGAGTTCGGTCCCGCCCGTCACATCAATATCGCCGGCAATCACCGTTGCGCCTTCAGACGCGAAGAGCAGGCAAGTTGCTTTGCCAATGCCAGAAGCCGCACCTGTAATGACAACGGTTTTGCCAACGAATCTCATGTCTCTCTCCATCTTTTGTTCGACTCATCCTGTCTGGCTTGTGGGCGCGGGTCAACGCGCTTGCGCCTGCCGTTACGGAATGCTTTGATCGCTTGTTGACGCTTGCGTAAACCCAAGTCAGCGACTTAGAGAGTCGGGCTTGGAATAGGAGACGCCGATGACTGATCTTGAGACATTCCGGAAGGAAACACGCGCATGGCTGGAGGCCAACTGCCCCGCTGAAATGCGCGAGCCCGTGAAAAGTGAAGAAGATGGCTGCTGGGGTGGCCGCAATTGGGTGTTCAAGAGCCCGGCGCAGAAGCAATGGCTTGAAGTTATGGCCGCTAAAGGTTGGACGGTGCCTGATTGGCCCAAAGAATATGGCGGCGGTGGCCTGACGGCCGAAGAAACCAAGGTTCTGCGCACCGAAATGGCAAAGCTCGGTTGCCGTGTTCCGCTGCAGAGCTTTGGGATTTGGATGCTTGGCCCAGCTCTCCTGAAATTTGGCACCGAAGAGCAGAAGAAGCATTATCTGCCGCAAATTGCGCGCGGTGAAATCCGCTGGTGTCAGGGCTATTCTGAGCCCGGTTCAGGCTCTGACCTTGTTTCGCTGCAAACCTATGGCGAAGACAAGGGCGATCACTGGGTGGTCAATGGTCAGAAAATCTGGACCAGCTATGCCGATAAGGCAGACTGGATTTTCTGCCTCGTGCGCACCAACAAGGAAGATAAATATCGCGGCATTAGCTTCTTGCTGTTCGACATGACCTCACCGGGCGTGACGACCAAGCCCATTAAGCTGATTTCGGGCGCCTCGCCTTTCTGCGAAACCTTTTTTGATAATGTGAAGGTGCCCAAGCATCAGATTGTGGGCGAGCTCAACCGCGGTTGGGACGTTGCCAAATATCTGCTGGGGCATGAGCGCGAGATGATCTCGGGTGGTGGCCTTGGCGAAGGCATGGCCTCGATCGGTGCGGCCTTTAAGGATATGGCAGAGCAAGAGCCTGTGCTGCGCGCGCAAATGGCGCTGTTCGATGTCGAAACCATGGTGTTCCGCGCGCACAGCGAACGCTTCATGGATGAATGGAAAACGGGCAAGGCGCACCCCGCTTATTCCAACCTGATGAAATATATTGGGACAGAGTTGAACAAGAAGCGGCATGAGCTTGTTATGTCGGCGGGCGGCTCTGATGCTTTGGAATGGGAAAGCGAACGTGGCCGCAAAGGCGCACGCCCACGCACCTGGCTGCGTACCAAGGCGAACAGCATTGAAGGCGGCACGAGCGAAGTGATGCTGAATGTTGTTGCGAAACGCATCCTCGAAATGCCGGGAGCCTAATCGATGGGAATGAACCACACAGACGATCAGGTGATGCTGAAGGATACGGTAGCGCCGTTTCTTGCTGAAAATGCACCTGTCAAACATCTGCGCAGCTTGCGCGACGCGAACGACCAGACCGGCTTTGCGCGGGATTTGTGGAAGCAGTTTGCCGAAATGGGCTTTACTGGCATTTTGGTGCCCGAAGCAGAAGGCGGCTTGGGCCTTGGCCATGTGGAGGCCGGCATTGTGCTGGAAGAAATTGGCCGCAACCTGACACCCTCGCCCTTCCTGACCACCGCGGTTGCTGCCGTGGAGGCGTTGAAAAGTGCGGGCGCGCATTTGCGCGGGGAATGGTTCCCGAAAATCCTGTCGGGCGATGCGATTATTGGCATTGCTGTCGATGAAGGGGCAAAGCACCGCCCGGCGGCGACTGCCTTGGTGGCGGAGCGGGCAGGCAACGGCTTTAAGCTATCTGGCAAAAAGCAATTTGTCGTCCATGGCCATGTGGCGGATATGCTGATTGTTTCTGCACGTACCGCAGGCGCGCCGGGGGATGAGCAGGGCATCACCTTGTTTGCCGTGCCGCGCGATGCCGCGGGTGTGACGACCGAGGCGGATCGTCTAGTCGATAGCCAATTGGCCGCGCGCGTGACGCTGGATGGGGTCGAAGTGACGGCCGATGCCGTCATTGGCGATGTTGATGGCGGTTGGGCGTCGCTTACCCGTTTGCTTGATGCTGGGCGGATTGGGGCTGCTGCCGAGATGGTTGGTGTCGGTGGTGGCGCAATGGACATGACCTTTGGCTATCTCAAGCAGCGCAAGCAGTTCGGGCAGCTCATTGGTGAATTCCAAGCGCTCCAGCACCGCGCTGCGCATCTTTATGGCGAGATGGAAGGCGCGCGCTCGATTGTCTTGAAGGCACAGCATTTGCTCGATGATGGCGATCCGCGTGCCGAGCTGTTTGTGGCTGCGGCAAAAGCCAAATCGGGCCTCGCTTGCAACCTCGCGGTGCGCGAAGGGGTGCAGATGCATGGCGGCATCGGCATGACGGATGAATATGACATTGGCCTCTACATGAAGCGCGACCGCGCTTTGGCGGAGTTCTTTGGAGATACCAATTTCCACGCCGATCGCGTGGCGCGCATGAACGGATATTGAGCATGGATATTCAAAAGCTGTTTAGCCTGCAGGGCCGTGTCGCCTTGGTGACGGGCGGGTCCAAAAATTTGGGCCGCCACATTGCCGAGGGTTTCATCGCGCAAGGGGCGAAAGTTTACATCACCTCGCGCAAGGCCGAATCTTGCGAAGAGACGGCGAAAGAACTTGGCCCCAATTGCATCGCGCTGCCGATGGATGTCTCTTCCGTCGAAGGCTGCAAGGCACTCGCGGCGGCCTTTGCTGCACGCGAGGAAAAGCTCGACATTTTGGTAAACAATGCTGGTGCCGCTTGGGGCGCGCCCTTTGAGGACTTTCCCGAAGTGGGTTGGGACAAGGTGATGGACCTGAACGTTAAAGGTCCCTTCTTCCTGACCCAAGCGCTCTATCCGCAATTAAAAGCTGCCGCCTCGCAAGCACAGCCCGCCAAGGTCATCAATATCGGTTCAATTGACGGCATCCGTCTTAATCCTTGGGAAACATATAGCTATCACGCATCGAAAGCGGCGATCCTGTATCTCACCAAGCGGATGGCCGCGCGGCTTATTCAAGATCAAATCAACGTCACGGCCATTGCGCCGGGGGCCTTTGCCTCAGACATGAACCGCGCTGCGCGCGACCATGGAGATGCTGTGGCACGCAATATTCCAAACCACCGTATCGGTGTGGCGGAAGATATGGCGGCTGCTGCAATTTATCTGGCGAGCAATGCCGGCAATTATGTGGTGGGCGATACCATCACGGTCGATGGCGGCGTGGCGCACGCCAATATTGGCTCACCCAGCATTGATGCCTGATTGCGCGTAAAAAAATCACAATAAGGAGGGGATAATATGATCGCACGTGCTTTGGTGGGGCTGATGGCCCTGTTCTTTTTTGCGATGGGTGTGATGTTCTGGGTGTCGCTTGATGCACAGGCAGCGCAGTTCCAAATTCAAGCGGCAGGCGTTTTGGGCCATGCCAGTATCCGTGCTGATTTCGGTTCGTTCTTCCTCAGCTTTGGCCTGTTCTGTGGTTATGCCGCGTGGAAGCAAAGCGGCGGTGCAGCACTCGCCGCGGCCACATTATTTGGCTTTGCCTTGTTGGGCCGCCTTGTGACGATCGCGCTGGAAGGCGCAGCGCCTGGCGCGGTTCCCCCCATGGTAATCGAAGCTCTGGGCGTGGCCATTTTGCTCTGGGCGCGCAGCGGCTGGACAAAGGCTTAATTCTAGGCGTCTGGGCTCCGGCTCAAGGCCGGAGCTCGGGCGTGCGTGAATAATTCTGCTCCGGGCTTGACCCGGAGCCCAGTCGCCCGCTTACCGCCCGCTCCGATCCAGCATCACATTGATTTGCGCAATGGCGACGGGCTTCGCTGGATCATCCTGCCACGCCACTGCTTCAATATTCGCGATCCGCTTGCCCAGCCGCTCAATGGTCGCGCGGGCATAAGTCGTCACTTCCAGCGCACCGCGCATATAGGTTGCGGTCATGTTCACAGGCTTGAGCACCGGCTTGTCCTCCGCGCCCAAGGCTTCTGACAAAGTGACATAGGCCACAGTTTCCAAAAGCCCTGCCAGCGCGCCACCATGAACAAAGCCGGGGCGGCCGCGCACGCCATCGCCATAGGGCATGGCAATCACCAGACGGCCTTCGGAATCGCGTTCCGCTTCAAAGCCCATGGTTCTGGCATAAGGGGAGAGAAGATTGGTCATCAGCTTGCCGTAAAGAAATATGTGCCCGCGACATGGGCAATGGGTTTTGTCGGATCGCCATCATGCGCATGGCCGCGAATGAACGCGATTGAACGGGTGACATGATAGCACTCGCCATGGCCAACAACCATCTGGCCGGGCCTGGCGGGCCGCAAATAATCAATCCGTAAGTCGAGCGTCGCCTGAGGCTGAAACACCCCCGTCTTGAGCCAGATTGAGAGGCTGGTCGCCATATCCATCAGCGTGAAAATGGGGCCTGAGGCCAAAATGCCCGAGGCAGTATCGGTCACCAAATCTTCGCTATAGGGCAAGGCCAGCTCACACCAGCCCTCGCCATGGCCGTGATATTGTGTGCCAATTAGTTTGTTATGGCCGTTTTTCGACATCATCCGGATCAACCGGGCTGGGTCAAATTCCTGCGCTTGCTCTGTCATAAGTTGCGCTTACTCTGCCTTTCGCGCCCTTACAATCTGGGCGCTGGATTGCCGTGAATTTGCACGCTAACGTAAACGTAAAGTTTGAAGAATCGAACGGAAAAATTGAGAGGATCACCCAAGGCGATGCACCCTTTTATCCACGCGAAATCCCATCCCGATAAAGCCGCGATCATTGTTGCCGAAACGGGCGAAACGCGCACTTACAAGCAGCTGGATGAAGGGTCGAACCAAGTTGCCCAGTTTTTTCGGCAGCGCGGCTTGGGCCATGATGATGTTGTGGCCTTCATGTTGGAAAACACGCCCGATTATTATTACCTGACTTGGGGCGCCCAGCGCGCAGGCCTGCGCTATGTATGCATCTCTTCTCGGCTGACGGCAGATGAGACGGATTACATCCTCGAAAATTCGGGCGCGAAGCTGTTCGTCATTTCCGCCAGCCTTGCGGATGCTGCGGCGAAGCTGACGACGCAGGTGGAACGCTATGCGCTTGGCGGGGATGTGGCAGGTTATGGCTCGCTTGCCGATGCGCTGGCGCCAATGCCGAAAACGCCGGTGCCAGATGAACGCGCAGGCATTGATATGCTCTATTCATCAGGCACCACGGGCCGCCCCAAGGGCGTGCGCATTCCGCTGCCCGAAGATCCCGCGATTGATCAATCAAATAGCTTGGTGATGCTCGCAATGGGCCTGTTCCGCTTCACGCCGGATAGTGTCTATCTTTCGCCAGCGCCGCTTTATCATGCCGCGCCACTCCGCTGGTCGATGACAGTGCATAAGATTGGCGGCACGGTTGTCATGATGAAGAAGTTTGACGCTGAAAATGCGTTGGCGGCGATTGAAAAATATAAGGCAACCTGCAGCCAATGGGTGCCCACCCATTTTGTGCGGATGCTGAAGCTGCCTGAAGAGGCGCGCCGCAAATATGATCTTTCTTCGCTCAATTGCGCGATCCACGCAGCGGCCCCATGCCCAATGCCTGTGAAGCGCGCGATGATCGACTGGTGGGGGCCGGTGCTTGAAGAATATTATGCAGGCTCTGAAGGCAATGGCTTTACCTATATCGGCTCGGCAGATTGGTTGCGGCTGGCCGATAAAGAAGGTGCAGGCTCTGTCGGCAAGGCCGTGACGGGCATTGCCCACATCATGGGCGAAGATAATGAGACAGAGCTGCCGTGTCGGCAGGAAGGCACAGTGTTCTTCGAAAGCGACAGTGTTTTTGAATATCATGGCGATGCGGAAAAAACGAAATCCAGCCGCAATTCCAAAGGCTGGTCCACGCTGGGGGATGTGGGCTGGATGGATGAGGATGGGTATCTCTTCCTCACCGATCGTAAGAGCTTCATGATCATTTCTGGCGGGGTGAATATCTACCCGCAAGAAATTGAGAACCATCTCGTGACGCACCCCAAGGTGCAAGATGTTGCTGTGATTGGCGGTCCGCATGAGGAAATGGGGGAAGAGGTGATTGCCGTCATCCAGCCCATTGATATGGCCTATGCCAATGATGATTTCCGTGCAGAATTGACCGATTTTGCGCGTGAGAAATTGTCGGGCGTGAAAATCCCGCGGCGGATTGATTTCTTGGCAGAATTGCCGCGCCACGACACTGGCAAGCTTTATAAACGGCTGCTGCGCGACCAATATTGGGAGAAGGTGAAGAAGTGACCGGCGCGCGCGTCGAGTTCTTTTTTGATCTGTCCAGTCCGTGGACGCGGATCGCCTTTGCCAATCTCTGGCCGCTGTTGGAACGGACGGGGGAGGCGGCGGTGCTGCGTCCCATTTTGGTGGGCGGCGTCTTTAATGCCGTGAACCCCGCTGTCTATGCCGCGCGCGAGGATGCGGGCAGCAGGCGGTTGCAACATAGTTGGAAGGTGCTGGCCGATTGGGCGGCCTTGGCGGGCGTACGCATGAACTTTCCTTCGGTCTATCACCCGGCCAAAAGCGTCAATGCCATGCGCATGGCCTGCGCGCTTGAGGCGGATCAGCCATCTCTGCGGCGCTTTGTGGAGGCCGTGTTTGAACGCTATTTTGGCGATCAAGAAAATCTCGACGATCCTGACATATTGATTGCTGCGGCAAATGCTGCGGGGCTTGATGGCCCCTGCATTGCTCAAGCCTCTGTCACGGATGCCAATAAATTGAAGCTGCGCGCCAATACTGATGAGTTGATCGCGCGTGGCGGCTATGGGTCTCCAACCATCTTTGTCGATGGAACAGATATGTATTTCGGCAATGATCAATTGCCGCTGGTTGAGTTTGCATTGAAGGGAAAAGGGCGATGAACGACCGCGTAAGAATTACGATGCTGGAAGATGGCATTGCTGATGTCCGCATGACGCGCGTCGATAAAATGAATGCGCTGGACCCGGCGCAATGGTCCGCCTTGGTTGATGCTATTGATCAGTTAAACGCTATGCCGGGCCTGCGTGTGGTGGTGTTGTCAGGCGAAGGTCGCGCTTTTTGCGCGGGGCTCGATTTGGCGAGCATGCAGGGAGATCGGGATCCTGGTGCCAGCAGCGCAGGCGGATCCTTGGCGGATCGTACGCGCGGCATCGCGAACAATGCGCAATATGCCGCTTGGGGCTGGCGTGAATTGCCCGTGCCCGTCATTGCCGCTGTGCATGGCGTTGCCTTTGGCGCGGGCAGCCAGATTATGGCCGCCGCCGACATTCGCATCGTTCACCCCGAGACGCGCCTTGCGATTATGGAAATGAAATGGGGCCTTGTCCCTGACGTCGCTGGTATGCCGCTTTGGCGCACCCAAGTGCGCGATGATGTGCTGCGCGAAATGATCTATACCAACCGCGAATTTAACGGTGTGGAAGCCAAGGAGATGGGCTTTGCCACCCATGTGGCAGAAGACCCGCATGCCAAGGCAATGGAATTGGCGCGCGTCATCGCCAATAAGAACCCACATGCGATGCGCGGGGCCAAACGTCTCTGCAACTTAATGGGCGATGCCAGCGATGCAGAACTGTTGCAGGCCGAAAGTGACGAGCAAATCAAAGTCATCCGCACACCCAACCAGATGGAGGCGGTGATGGCTGAAATGCAAAAGCGAAAGCCCAATTTTCAAGATTGAGAGGCGCCGCGCGCTAACCCGAACGCACCATTTGGGTCTTCAGCCCTTCAACGATTTCAGCACGCAGCGGCTTTGCCTGATTGTCAGTGCGGCAGACAACCACCGTATCGCAGGTGGCGATGCACTGGCCATTTTGGAACATGGCTTGTTCAATCGTCCAGCTCGAAGTTCCAATGCGACCAATGCCTGAGCAGACTGTGACATCGTCAGGGAAATTGCCCTCACGCAGATAGTTGATCTCAACTGCGGCGACCATTGTGCGCTCATTGGCTGGGCGGTCAGCCCAGGGGCGGACATTGCGGTTCAACTGCACACGGGCATTTTCAAACAAGGCGGCAAAAGCGACATTGTTTAGATGGCCATTAATATCCATGTCCTGAAAGCGCGTCTGCGCGATCTGGTGGACGGGATAAGTGTCTGGATCAAGGCGATGCGGAAGTGGCTTTGGCATAAGTAAAAAGGCCCCTTCACCGGGTGGCAAAGGGGCCTCTCCTTGATGGGTTAGATCAACGCGGTGTCATGCGGATGCCACCATCAAGGCGGACATCTTCACCGTTGAAATAGCCATTTTCAATCATGCACATGGCAAGATTGGCATATTCCCCCGGATTGCCGAGACGCTTCGGGTTGAGCACCGAGGCACCCAGTGCATCGCGCACATTTTGCGGCGCGCCTGCGAGCAGCGGCGTATCAAAAATGCCCGGCAAGATGGTGTTGACGCGGATATTTTCGCTCGCCAAGTCACGCGCGATGGGGAGTGTCATGCCGACAACACCGCCCTTAGAGGCAGAATAAGCGGCTTGGCCCATCTGGCCGTCTTCAGCTGCAACTGAAGCCGTGTTGACGATGGCACCACGATCGCCATCTTCCAGAACGGGCAGCGTCATCATGCCGGCAGCTGATTTGGCGATGCAGCGGAAGGTGCCGACGAGGTTGATCTGAACAATCCAGTTGAACGCATCGAGCGGGAAGTGCTTGATCGAGCCATCTTCTTTTGAGCGGCTGGCCGTTTTCATCGCGTTGCCCGTGCCAGCGCAGTTGACCAAGATGCGCTCTTGCCCAATGGCGGCGCGCGCCTTGGCAAAGCCAGCATCGACCGAAGCATCGTCGGTCACGTTTACTTCACAGAAGACGCCGCCCAGTTCTTTGGCAAGGGCTTCGCCCTTTTCAACTTGCAGGTCGAACAGCGCGACCTTTACGCCCTTCGCGGCCAGCGCGCGCGCGGTTGCGGCACCCAGGCCCGAGGCGCCACCCGTGATAACGGCGGAAATCGAGGAATCGAGTTTCATATATGTGTCTCCCTTATTCGGTTCGTTTAAAGCCGCTCGACAATCGTAACGTTGGCGACACCGCCGCCTTCGCACATTGTCTGCAATCCATATTTGCCGCCCTTGGCTTTCAGCACATTGAGCAAGGTGGCCATCAGCTTGGTGCCTGAAGCGCCAAGCGGGTGGCCCAGTGCAATCGCGCCGCCATGCATGTTCAAGCGCTCAGGATCAGCGCCCGTATGCTTCAGCCACGCCATTGGCACAGAGGCAAAAGCTTCGTTCACCTCATAAGCATCAATATCGCCGATCTTGAGCCCCGCGCGCTGCAACGCCCGGTCTGTTGCGAACAGCGGCTCTTCCAGCATGATGACGGGGTCGCCCGCGGTTACGGTCAAATTATGGATGCGCGCGATGGGCGTCAGGCCATGCTCTTTCAAAGCTTTTTCCGAAACGATCAAAACAGCCGAAGCGCCATCGCAAATTTGCGAGGAAGTGGCGGCCGTCAGCGACCCGCCTTCTTGCAGAAGCTTTACACCTGCGATGCTTTCCAGCGTCGCATCAAAGCGAATGCCTTCGTCTGTCTTGTGGACGATCGTGCCTTCGGGCGTTTCGACATTCAGCGGCACGATTTCATGATCGAACAGGCCAGCATTGGTTGCGGCAATTGCCCGCTGGTGGCTGGTCAAGGCAAACTGATCGAGCTGATCCTTGGTGAAGCCGTGCTTCTTCACAATCATTTCCGCGCCCATGAATTGGCTGAACATGATGCCGGGATATTTCTCGTCCAGACGCGGCGACTTATAATGGCCGAGGCCTTCCTTCATGTGGAACATCGCGTTGGAGCCCATGGGGACGCGCGTCATCGATTCGACACCCGCGGCAATCACGACATCCATGGTGCCCGACATCACGGCTTGCGCTGCAAATTGCATGGCTTGCTGCGATGATCCGCACTGGCGATCAATTGTTACAGCTGGCACGCTATCGGGCAGGTTCTTGGCGGCCAACACGGCATTGCGGCCAACTTGCATCGCCTGCTGCCCTGCTTGCGTTACGCAGCCCATGATAACGTCATCCACCTTGGCGCCATCAATGCCTGAGCGCGCAACCAAAGCGTCCAAAGTGGCGCCCGCCAGATCAACAGGGTGCCAACCGGCAAGTTTTCCGCCGCGGCGTCCCCCAGCGGTGCGAACAGCATCTACAATATAGGCAGTGGCCATGATGTGATTCCTCTCCATAAGGGCTCAATGGCGAAATCCCTTGCCTATATTGACGTTTACGGCAAGGGAAACTTACGTTTGTAAAGAGACAAGGGATGGGGAGTTGCGATGAACGTTTCAGAAGCCATTGACTATCGGCGCTCGGTGCGCGGCTTTCTGGATAAGCCCGTTGATGTCGCAGCGGTGAAAGACATTGTCGTTCGGGCTTCACGCGCCGCGAGCGGCGGCAACCTCCAGCCATGGCATGTCGATATTGTCTCAGGCGACTCAATGGCGAAACTCAAAGCCATCATGGCAGAAAAGCTCGCCGCTGGCGGCCAGATGGAACAGACAGAATATAACGTCTACCCGCCCGAGCTGAAAGATCCCTATGCCGCACGCCGCGCCGAAGTGGGGGAAATGCTTTACGGTGCCATTGGTATTCCGCGTGAGGATAAAATGGGCCGCGCCAAGTGGTTCTTTAATAATTTCCAGTTTTTTGGCGCACCGGTCGGACTGTTCATCTCGCTCGATCGGCAGATGGAACAGCCACAATGGGCAGATGCTGGCGCTCTGCTCAATTCCATCATGCTGCTCTTGTGCGAGGCTGGGCTCGACAGTTGTCCGCAAGAATGCTGGTCAATCTACCCCAAAACCTTGGGCGATTTTCTTCACCTGCCCGATAACCGCATTTTGTGGACGGGCATGTCGATCGGTTACAAAGACCCTGCCAATCCCGCCAATAGCCTGCGTGCCAAACGCGCACCGGCTGAAGAATGGCTGGTCATGCACGACTGAGCATTGACAGCGCCGCGTCGCTTCGCCATTGGGCGCGTCTCGCGTCGGGCGAAGCGCCCGGCTGCGACGCCTGGGGACAGGTGGCCGAGTGGTTAAAGGCAGCAGACTGTAAATCTGCCCGCGCAAGCGTACGCTGGTTCGAATCCAGCCCTGTCCACCATCATTTTTGCAGATATGGTCTAACCAAGTGCCGCTTTATGCGGCATTTCGAATAGCGCCCCCTTAAGGCGTCTGACTTTTCAGATACGCAATAACGGCTTTGCGATCATTCGGGTCTGGCAGGCCCGGAAAAGGCATGGCTGTGCCGGGCACCAATGCGCGCGGGCCTTTCAGCCATTTGTCCAATTGCACCTCGGTCCAGATAAATTTCTGCGCCTTCAGGGCAGCGGAATAATTATAGCCCGGCAGGCTTGCGGCTTTGCGGCCAACCACGCCGCGTAAATTGGGGCCGAAGCGCGCGGGGGCATTGGCCTCCGTCGTGTGACAAGCGGCGCACCGCTGAAAGACGCGGCGGCCCGCCTCTGAGGGTGATGCCGCTTGCGCCAGAGCGGGCCCAGTTTGGGCTGTGGCGCATAAGACCAGTGCCCATTTTGTGATGTGGTTCAGCATGAGGCCTCAAGAAGGGCTAAGGGGAGGTGTAAGAAAAGGGCGAGGGTGCTGGCACCCCCGCCCGATGTTATGCGCCGATCAGAAGCGATCGAGATTCATCACCTTGGTCCATGCCTTGGCAAAGTCCTGAACGAACTTTTCCTTGCCGTCATTTGCGGCATAGACTTCGGACACAGCCCGCAGCTCAGAATTAGAGCCGAAGATGAGATCGACGGGGGTTGCCGTCCACTTGACCTTGCCAGTGGCGCGATCGGCACCTTCATACAGGCCTTCGGTCGTGGTGGATTTTGACCATTTGG
>JAGWVG010000227.1 GCA_018970965.1 Alphaproteobacteria bacterium
TTGGTTGCAGCTTTGAGCCAGCCGCCATGGCCTGATGATTTAGCAGCTGTGATTCAGCACATTGCCGTGGCCCATGCCAAGGATGCGGCTCTGCTGGCACAACTTGTCTGGCTCGCGCGCGAGGCAGGTCTTGCCGGACCAGCGGAGGCTTTGGGGCATAAGGTGCTCCAGCTAAAGCCTAGCGATACTGTGACCCGGCATAATCTTGCCACGCTGCTGCGGGAACAGATGCGCGAAGAGGAGGCCTTGGCGCTCATCGCGGCAGGGGATGCGCAAGCGCGACCGCCCGAATCTTGGATGTTGATCGCGCATCTCCAGGCCGATCAGGGGGATTTTGCGTCGGCTGTTGCGGCCTACGAGCAGGCACTCGCCGCATCGCCCAGCTTATTGCCAGCGCATGAGAGCCTCTCGCGCCTGCTCCCTCAAATTGGCGCGGCCGAGCGTGCGATGGACAGTTATTGGACGGCTTTGGACGCCGCACCGGATAACATGGCCTTATGGGCTTCGGCGATTGGCACGGCCAAGGCGCTGCGTTTTGGCCCAGCGCTGGAGCGGCTGGCAGGAGCCGCCTGTGATCGATTTGGCGCTTCGCCAGATTTGCTAATTGCCCTTGCTTTGGGCTTTGCTTTTCAAGGCCAGCGCGATTTGGCCATCGCCCAGCTAGATCGGGTGGCCACAGCTGTGCCGAATTTGGCGGCGGCACATCTGCATCTTGCCCCCCTCTTGTTGGAAGCCGGCGATCTTGCCCGCGCAGAAGCTGCCGCCATCGCTGCAACGCGGCTGGATCCGCTTGATCAATCTGGCTGGGCATGGCTGTCAATCATCTGGCGCTTGCGGGATGACCCCCGCGAGCAATGGTTGATTGATTATGATCGGCATATTCTGTCGCTTGACCTGCGGGACGATCTTCACACAGCGTTGGGGCCAGATGGGCTGGCACAATTTGCGGACTATTTGTCGGCCTGCCATAGAACGACAAGCCATCCGCTTGATCAATCGGCGCGGGGCGGCACGCAAACACGCGGCGATTTGTTCGCACGCACCGATGCCATCCTTCAAAGTTTTAAATCTGTCCTCCAAATGCGCGTGGAAGCAGCGCTACAGCATTTGCCATTTGAGGAAGATCATCCCTTTTTAGGGCGCCTTTCGCGCTCGGGCATTGATTTTGCCGGGGTGTGGTCGATCCGCTTGCGAGAGCATGGGCATCATGCGCATCATATCCATCATAAAGGTTGGCTGAGTTCAGCCTTTTATGCCGCGCTGCCGCCTTCAGTGGGGCAAGCAGGTTCGGTGGCGGGTGCTTTGGTGTTCGGCGTTCCCGAGGCGGATCTGCCCGTTACGCTTACGCCGCGCCGGGTGATTGTGCCCCAGCCCGGGCACTTGGCGCTTTTCCCGTCTTACACATGGCATGGCACGATACCCTTTGAGGATCAGATGCCGCGGCTGACTTTGGCCTTTGATGCGCTGCCCCGCAGCTAAAATCTGCTGCTCTGCAGCCAGAGCCGGGGGCAATGCCTAATTCGGCGGCACGTGCTGCCCTCCCGGCCATCAGACCGGGAGGGGTTTGCGCTTAGCTTAATACCAGCTGCCCATCGCCTTCGTCGACATGCACGGTTGATCCATCTGGCACGGCACCGCGCAGAATTTTCTCAGCAAGTGGATCTTGAAGATATTTCTGCACCGCGCGCTTTAAGGGGCGTGCGCCATAAACGGGATCATACCCAACGCGACCCAACCATCCTCGGGCGGCATCGGTCAGGTCGAGCGTCACTTTGCGCTCGGCCAACAGCTTCGCCACCCGGCCCACCTGAATGTCCACAATCGGGCCCATATGCTCTGCCCCTAAGCGGTGGAAGAGAATAATCTCATCCAAGCGGTTGAGGAATTCGGGCCGGAAATGGCTGCGGACGACATCCATCACTTGCGGCTCAACGCTTTCCACATCCTCGCCTTCGCCCAGCCCGGCAATAAATTGCGAGCCAAGGTTAGATGTGAGCACGATGATCGTGTTGGTAAAGTCCACCGTGCGGCCTTGGCCATCAGTCAGGCGGCCATCATCCAGCACTTGCAGCAGCACATTGAACACATCGCCATGCGCCTTTTCCACTTCGTCAAACAAGACGACTTGGTATGGCCGCCGCCGCACGGCTTCGGTCAAGACGCCACCTTCATCATAGCCAACATAACCTGGCGGCGCACCAATCAGCCGCGCGACAGAATGCTTCTCCATAAACTCTGACATATCGATGCGGACCATCGCGCTGTCATCATCAAACAGGAAGCCGGCCAGTGCTTTGGTCAGCTCGGTCTTGCCGACGCCCGTTGGCCCAAGGAACAAGAAAGAGCCCATTGGCCGGTTTGGATCTTGCAAGCCAGCGCGTGCGCGACGCACGGCCGTGGAAACAGCATGGACGGCGTCTTTTTGACCAATCACCCGGCGGCCAAGTTCTTCCTCCATCTGGAGCAGCTTTTCGCGTTCGCCTTCGAGCATTTTATCAACGGGGATGCCTGTCCAGCGCGAGACAATTGCGGCGATATCATCCTGCGTCACTTCCTCGCGCAGCATCGCGCCCGCTGCCGCCCCCTGGGCTTCGGCAAGCTGCTTTTCCAGCGACGGGATTGTGCCGTAAGATAACTCGCCCGCTTTGGCGAGATCGCCTGCGCGTTGAGCTTGATCAAGCTGAAGGCGCGCGGCATCCAACTGTTCTTTGATCTTGGCCTCGGCGTGGATCTTTTCTTTCTCGGCCTGCCAGCGTTGGGTCAGCGAGGCAGAGTGTTCTTCCAGATTCGCCAATTCGCCTTTCAGCGTCGCCAGCCGATCTTTCGAGGCATCGTCCTTTTCCTTTTCCAGCGCGAGTTCTTCAATCTTCAGCTGGATGATTTTGCGATCCAGCGTTTCGATTTCCTCAGGCTTGGACTCAACTTCCATGCGGATGCGGCTGGCGGCCTCATCCATCAGGTCAATGGCTTTGTCGGGCAAGAAGCGATCGGTGATATAGCGGTTCGACAAGGTCGCTGCCGCTACAATCGCGCCATCGGTGATCCGCACGCCGTGGTGCAGTTCATATTTTTCCTTCAGGCCACGCAGGATCGAGATGCTGTCTTCCACCGTGGGTTCACCAACGAACACCGGCTGGAAGCGGCGTTGCAGGGCCGGATCCTT
>JAGWVG010000228.1 GCA_018970965.1 Alphaproteobacteria bacterium
AACGTGAAGTTTGAGCGTGCGCCTTCGAGCAAGACGATTTCGCAAATCGCCATTCGCGGTTCGGTCACCATCAACCCGGCGATTACATGGGAGCCGGCTGTCGGCTTGTATCTCGATGGCGTGTATATCGCCAAGGCGCAGGGATCGATCTTTGATGTGGCTGATCTTGAGCGCGTGGAAATTCTCCGCGGGCCGCAAGGGACGCTCTATGGCCGTAACGCGTTGGCCGGGGCTGTGAACCTCATCACCAAAAAGCCCAAGGGCGAATTGGGCGGTTCGGCCGAAGTGTCTTACGGCAACTATAATGCGTGGAAGGCCAAGGCCAGCATTGACCTGCCGAAAATGGGCATCTTCTCTATGAAGGTGTCGGGTCAAATGTCGAAGCGCGATGGGCTGGTTGACATTGTGTCGAACCCCTATCCGCAGGCAGTCTTGGCAGGTCGCCCGTCGCTCAGCCAAATTGATACTGTAAACAGCAAGAGCTTGCTGGTGCAGATCCGCGCGGAATTGTCGGACAATGTGACTGCCGATTATTCGTTTGATTATAACAAGCAAAAGCAATTGCCGCCCTTTGCGCAGCTGCTTCGGGTCAATCGCAATGGCGATCCACGCGATATTTTTGACCCCAAATCAGTCAGCTATATCGGTGCCGCGCCACTTAACCTCTATGCCAACCCAGATCGGGTGACGACGGCAAGCGTGGATGGTGCCGCTTATGAGCGGTCGCGCGCTTATGGCCATTCGCTGACGCTGACAGCGGATCTCGGCAGTGCCGAGCTTAAGTCGATTACCGCTTATCGCAATCTGGCATGGGCCGATGGCCTTGATCTTGATGGGTCACCACTGGCCGTCGCTTTCACACAGCGGATCACGGATTACCATGCCTTTAGCCAGGAATTGCAGCTGACGGGCAATGCCTTGAATGACCGTCTCGCCTATGTCGTTGGCGCATTCTACTTCAAGGAAAAGGCCGAGACGCTTGGCCCGCAAGCCTTTTTCGGGCTGTTTGGCCCCTATGGCAGCTATTACCAATCTGACTATGGCTCGCATACCGATGCGCTCGCGCTCTATTCGCAGTTGGATTACAAGCTGACCGATGCGTTGAAGTTGAGCCTTGGCGGCCGCTATACGCATGAAAAGAAAGATGTGCGTCGCTATTTTGCCGCCGGGTCACCGCTCGTGAAGGTGCTCGACTTGCCTTATGGTGGCGTGCCGGATGCGAAGTATAACAACTTCTCGCCAGCAGTCACGCTGAGCTACGAAGCGTCGCAGCATGTGAATGTCTATGGCCGCTATGCGCAGGGCTTTAAATCGGGCGGCTTTAACGGCGAAACCAACGTTTTCTTCGATCCCAAGGCGCCTGCGGGTTGCCCGCTTGGTCTGACAGAATTGTGCCAGCCCTATCGCCCGGAAAAGGTAAACAGCTATGAGCTGGGCATCAAAACGAAGATGCTTGATAACCGCCTGATCCTGAATGTTGCGGCCTTCTATGATCGGCATAAGGACATCCAGCTGTCGATCTTTACCGCAGCAGGGGCCGCGTCTTCCGTGGTGCGCAATGCGGCATCGGCGCGCATTCAGGGCTTGGAAGTCGAAGCCATTGCCCGTCCGACGGATGCTTTGACGATCAACGCCTCACTCGCAACGCTGTCAGCGAAATATCTGAGCTACACTGATGCTGGCGCCGATGTGTCGAACAACCGTGCCTTCCCGCACACGCCCAAATTCACCGCCGGCTTGGGCGTTGATTGGCGGGTGATGCAGGGCGATTGGGGCAAGCTGAACATCAATGGCGATTTGAACCATGTGTCCGGCTATTTCACATTCCCTTATGCGCTGAAAACAGCAACGGCTTCGGATCAGAACGCCTATAATACGCGTTCAAAGGGCCGCACGATTGTTAATCTGCGCGCCGCACTGAGCGACTTTAATCTGGGTGGGGTGAAGACCGAAATCTCGGCTTGGGTACGTAACGTCACCAATGAAAAGAACCCGTCTAACTTCATTGACTTTGGACCGGGCTTTGGCGGGCTGACGCTCGGCTATTTCCCCGATCCGCGGACCTATGGCGTAACCTTCGGAGTGCGCTTCTAAGGTTTGATTATGCAGGCTCAGCCCTCGCCAAATATGGCGGGGGCTGGCCCCATAACTGCCACCTTTGCCTGACCATCGGCATCGACGCTGTGAATGAGGCAAGAGGTGCGATGTGAACGCGTCTCTGCGATCCACCAGCGGCCCTGTTCCTTCACATAAACATCGTCGTAGACAACGCCCATTTGCGTCAGCGTGCGCTGGCCCAAATGAATATTGTGAAAATAAAGCGACCAATGGCCTGTCGCGCGTTCTGCGCTCTCGAATTGGATGATGCCATTGGCGGCGTGGTGAATATCAAAAATATCCGGCGTGCAGCCCATTTGTCGGTAGATTGCGACAAAATCTTCACGATTATCAAACGTCGGAAAGCCCTCATACGCAATGACAGCGCGTTGCGGATAGAGCGTGTCGAGAACGCTATCAGGGTCTTTCGCATCACAGGCCTGGAGATAGCGGGCCTTCAAATCCCGAATGGCGCGATCATCTTCTAATCTCTGCAATCTTTCTTCCAGAGTCACAGCGCTTTCTCCTTTGCGTAGATGGTTGAGTTATATATTACGCAAATGAAAGTGAAAGCACGAATCTGGGAGAGAGAAATGCGGTTTGAGGGGCAGAATGTTCTGATCACAGGTGCAGCCTCGGGCATTGGTCGAGCGACAGCCATTTTGTTTGCATCAGAAGGCGCCCGCGTCACCATTGCAGATGTCAATGCCGATGGTCTGGAAGAAACCGCCGCAAAGATGATCTCGCGCCCGCTGATCCAGCCTTATGACGCGGCGGATTTTGACTCTTGCCGTGCGCTGGTTGAGGTTGCGGCGAAAGATGGCCTCCATGTGTTGTGCAATATTGCAGGTATCCTCAAATGGGGCCCCACGCTGGATTTCAGCGAAGAAGATTTTGCGCGCATCCTGACCATCAACACCACCAGCGTTTACGCGATGTGCCGGGCAGCCTTGCCGCACCTCATCAAGACCAAGGGCAATATTGTGAACACCGCGTCCACCGCGGCGTTGCAGGGCATTGCCTATACGGTGGCTTATGCCGCCTCGAAGCATGCGGTG
>JAGWVG010000229.1 GCA_018970965.1 Alphaproteobacteria bacterium
AGCACCGGTCAAAATAACAATATTGCGAATAGGCGACATGCGCCTCCTATGCTCTGCCCCTTAATGGTGGGCAAGATGCGAGTGCTTGTCGGCCAGCCCCCTTTGGTCCTATGGCTTATGCGAATTGATTTCCGGCGGGATGGGGCACAGCTATGTCAGGCATTGGGATTATTGGCAGTCAGGGCCGTATGGGCCAAGCCATATTTGCAGCGGCAACTGAAGCCGGCCTGACGATTGCGGGCGGCATTGATGCCGGCGGTGACCCGTTGGCCTTAGCGCAACAGGCCGATGTTCTTATTGATTTTTCGTCGCCAAAAGCCTTGCTCGCCAATTTGGGGGCGGCCGTTGCCACAAACACGCCCATGCTGATTGGCACCACAGGGTTAGAGGCCCAGCATCACCAAGCAATTGACGATGCAGCAGAACATATTGCCGTACTGCAAACCGGGAATACATCTCTCGGCGTAACCCTTCTTGCCCGTCTCGTGCGCGAAGCCGCCGCCGCTTTGGGTCCTGATTGGGACATTGAAATTGTTGAAATGCATCATCGCATGAAGGTGGATGCGCCCTCAGGCACGGCGTTGTTGCTTGGCGAAGCCGCCGCAAAAGGCCGCGGGATTGATCTTGCCGGCAAGAGCGAGCGCGGCCGCGATGGCGTCACGGGTGCGCGCGCCAAAGGTGCCATAGGATTTGCGGCCCTGCGCGGTGGCAGCGTCGCGGGCGACCATGATGTGATCTTTGCCACCGATCATGAGCGGATTGAACTGATCCATCGCGCAGAAAACCGCACCATTTTCGCGCGCGGCGCCTTACGTGCTGCAAATTGGCTTATCCAACAGCCCAAAGGTCGGTACGCTATGGATCAGGTGCTTGGCCTGTAAGCACCATGAAAAAGGCAGATATTTTTGAGTTTTATCGGCGACTGGCAGAAGAAAACCCAGCGCCCGAAACTGAACTGGCTTATGGCAATGACTATCAATTGCTGGTGGCCGTTGTTCTATCTGCCCAAGCGACGGATGTCGGCGTCAACAAGGCCACACGCCTGTTATTTGAACGCATCAAAACCCCTGCTCAAATGGTAGCTCTGGGCGAAGCAGGCTTGAAAGATCATATTAAGACAATTGGCCTGTTCAACGCCAAGGCGAAGAATGTCATCGCGCTGTCTGAAATTTTGGAGCGCGATTTTAACGGCCAAGTCCCGGCAGACCGCGATATTCTAGAAAGCATGCCCGGCGTAGGCCGCAAAACGGCGAATGTTGTGATGAACACGGCTTTTGGCGCAGAAACATTTGCCGTCGACACGCATATCTTCCGCGTCGGCAATCGCACGGGCCTCGCCAAAGGCAAGACACCACTCGCGGTTGAAAAGCAGCTGGATAAGCACACCCCCGCCCCTTTTCGCCTTGGCGCGCACCATTGGCTCATTTTGCACGGACGCTATGTCTGCAAGGCACGCACGCCTGAATGCTGGCGCTGTACGGTCGCAGATTTATGCGCATTCAGGCCCAAGTCAGAATTGCCCGCTAAACTACTCAAGAAACAAAGGCAGGAGTCGTAGGATGAAAACCTTTATACGCACCACAACGCTGCTGGGCCTGATCGCAACAGCCCCGGCTTTCGCGCGTCCAGCACCCGTGCCCGAGGCAACGCCAACAGGAAAAGCCGTTGATTGCATTGCCATCAGCCAAATCCAAGAAAGCCGGGTGCGCAGCGATTCCATCATTGATTTCCGTGTGAGTGGCAAAAAATGGTATCGCAACACTTTGCCCAATAGCTGCCCGTCTTTGGGCTTTGAACAGCGCTTCAGCTATCGCACATCCACAAGCCAGCTTTGCTCGGTGGATACCATTGCGGTCCTGCAAAACTATGGCAGCGGCATTCAGGAAGGCGCACGCTGTGGCCTTGGCAAATTTCAGCCCGTTGAAATTCTGAAACCTGCCAAGAAATAGGCTTAGGTGAAATTAATCACGGCCTAGGGCTGGCAGGCAGGCGCGGGCTTTGCTAACGGAACTGCCACGCACCCATAGCTCAGCTGGATAGAGCGTTGCCCTCCGAAGGCAAAGGCCAGAGGTTCGAATCCTCTTGGGTGCGCCATTCTTCCTTATAAAGATCGTTTACCCGCGCCCTTGGCTGCGGCCTTTACCTTTGCGGTGCGGCTTGGTTGGGCTTGGCTTATGGCGCGTCGGCGCGGGCCCTGGGCCGCCTTGCCTCCGGCGCGATTTTGCAACATCCCGCGGCGCCTCTGAACGGCTGATTATCAGCCCAGTTTCGTCCTCTGCTCCCGCCACAAAGGTGCGGGCAACGGCCTTGGCAAAGCGTTGCTCAAGCGCGCGGGGAATTTGGAAGAAGCTTTCACTGGGCGAGATACGAATAGCGCCAATTTCGTTGCGGGTGATATGCCCACGGCGGCATAGCAACGGCAACAACCAGCGTGGGTCCGCCTGATGTCGGCGCCCCACATCCAGCTGAAACCAGACCACGTCGTCAAAGCCATCCCGGTGATGCGCTGGACGCCCATCTGCCTCCGCTTTGCGTGACAAATCAATGAGATCTTCTGGCGCCGGCAATTGTGCGCGATGCATTTGCACCAAGGCTGCCGCAATCTCCTGAGGTGATTTCTGAGCCATTAAGCGATCAGCAATCATCAGATCATCATCGCTTGCCTCAACGGGCGCCAACAGGGCGGCCAAAAGACGCTCGCGGTCTTGTTCTCGAATGGCCTCAGCCGTCGGCGGAGAGCGCCATTCCGCCTGAATACGGGCATTGCGCAACATCGTCTCGACGCGGCGCCGGCGCATATGCGGCACAATCAAAATGGCCGTGCCCTTTTTCCCGGCGCGGCCCGTCCGGCCTGATCGGTGTTGCAGCGTTTCTGCATCGCGCGGCAATTCTACGTGGATCACCAGACTTAGGGAGGCGACATCAATGCCTCGTGCGGCAACGTCTGTGGCCACGCACACCCGCGCGCGCTTATCACGCAACGCCTGTAGCGCCTGATTGCGCTCATTCTGGCTATGCTCGCCCGATAATGCGACGGCGGCGAACCCGCGTTCGACCAAAGTGGCGTGCAAATGGCGCACATTATCGCGGGTGGCGCAGAACAGCATGGCTGTTTCCGCCTCATGGAAGCGCAACAAGTTCACAAC
>JAGWVG010000230.1 GCA_018970965.1 Alphaproteobacteria bacterium
CGACCACCGCCGGCCGTGAAAGCAAGGGCGCGCGCACCCGCCGTCATATTATGGCGGAAGCGAGGGCCATGATTGAAGACATGGGCATAGATGCCATTTCGCAAGAGGCCGTTGCCCGCCGCGTTGGCATTACACAAAGCGCCCTGCGCCACCATTTCCCAACCAAAGAGGGGATGTTTGCCGCAATCTTTGATGATGTTTTTGGGAGCTTTTACACATCAGCCGAACATGTTCTCCTCGAGCCCGGCTTTGAACCGCGCCAACGTCTGCTCAAACTGTGCCAACTTCACATCGGCTATGTGCTGCAAGAAAGCGATAAGATCGCCATCGAGTCCTTCGCGCATTATCTTTACAATCCCGATTTGCTGACGCGGCAAAGCTCTTGGTATCATTGGATCACTGGCCATTACGCGGCGCTGCTCGATGCCATCCGGCCAGATTTGGATGCAAAAACCAAGCAGGATCGCGCACTTGCGATTTTAACGCTTTCAATTGGGGCATGGGTAACGCTTGGCCGGTCTCGTCCCCCATGGCCCAATTTGCCAAAAGACGCTGCGCACGCCGCCCTCATCGCAGCGATCACGCATTTGATTGACAACTAAAGCACCGATTTTCAAATCTATCGCTCCTGGTTAACTGCTTGCAGCACACGACAAGGCTGATGGGGAGCGAAGATGAAAAAGGCGACTTTTGATCTGATAGGCAAAACGCCATTGGCCGTGTTGGGGCTTGGCCTGCTTATGCCCCTGTCGTGCGGAAGCGCTGCACCGCCAAGCAAAATTTCTGCCGAAGCCGAGACACGCGCGGCACTGCTCCGCGTTGAGCAAATTAATCCGCTGATTAATGCCGTCATCGCGGTCGACCCGACAGCGCTAGACTCCGCACGCAAGCTTGACCAATCCAAATCGCCCCGCGGGCCTCTCTTTGGCGCGCCGGTGCTTATTAAAGACAATATCGAAACCAAAGGGCCCGTGCCAACCACGGCGGGTAGCCTTGCCTTGCAAGCAAATGTCACGGGGCGAGATGCACCACTTGTGGCGCGGTTGCGTGCGGCTGGGGCGATTATTCTTGGCAAAACCAATTTGTCAGAATGGGCCAATATCCGGTCTGACAATTCCATTTCGGGGTGGAGCGCGGTGGGCGGCCAAACACGCAATCCCCATGCGCTAAACCGCAACACATGCGGCTCAAGCTCGGGCAGTGGCGCCGCAGTTGCCGCAGGCATTGTCACGTTCGCAATTGGAACGGAAACCAATGGCTCGATCACCTGCCCTGCAGCTATGAACGGGATTGTCGGTTTAAAACCCAGCGTTGGGCTTGTCAGCCGCACGCACATCATCCCCATCAGCCATAGCCAAGACACGGCTGGCCCAATGACTCGCACCGTTCGAGACGCGGCTCAGCTGCTAACTGTCATTGCCGGCAGCGACCCAAGCGACCCCGCAACTGCGCAGGCAGATCAGCACAAGCAAGATTATGCGGCAAGCTTATCGGCCACCGCGCTTAAAGGCGCGCGATTGGGCGTGCTGCGCTTTGCGACAGGATTTGGCACCGACGCGGCCTTTGAGGCAGCCTTGCAGACCTTGCGCGAGCAAGGTGCGACCTTGATCGACATCCCAAGCTTTCCCAATCGCCGCGAAATTGGTGCTGCAGAATCGGTTATTTTGTTCACTGAGTTAAAAGCCGATTTGAACGCATATCTCGGCAGCTCGCCTGCCAAAATTCCAGTGCGTAATTTGGCAGATGTCATTGCGTTTAATAAGGCAAATGCCGCCCGCGAAATGGGTCTGTTCGGTCAGGAGTTATTTGAAAAAGCACAAGCGCTGCCCGGCTTGGACGACCCCGCTTACATCAAAGCCCGCGCCGATGCGACGCGGCTAACGGGGCCCGAAGGCATTGATCGGCTTTTGCGCGACCATAACCTTGTTGCCTTGGTTGGACCAACAATGCCGCCGGCATGGCTGATTGACAGCGTGAATGGCGATCAAAGCCCTGGCGGTGGCGCGGGAAGCCTTGCAGCAATTGCGGGCTATCCGCACCTCACTGTCCCCATGGGCACTGTCCAAGGGCTTCCCGTTGGGCTGAGCTTCATGGGCGCTAAATGGTCTGAGGCACAATTGCTGTCGCTGGGCTATGCCTTTGAACAGGCAGCGCAGAAACAGATTACGCCGCGCTTCTTGCCGTCGATTGAACAGTCTGAGACGGTCGCGCCCCTGCTGGCTCCTTTGCCGCCAGCAGGACGTTGAGCGCCTTAATTAAACTGCAACGCCCCAGCGACGAGCAAAACCGCGCCAAAAAGCACCGTCACACTTGCCCAACCCCGGTGCATATGGCTCAGGGTGCGCAGCCAGAACTGCGTGTAAATATCGCAAAAGCCGAGAATGGCGAGCGCCTCAACCATCATCAGGCCACCCATTGCCTTGATGATGCAGGCCAATATATCGCCGGGCAACCAAGGATTGGCGAGGTAAATCACCGCGCCGACTAACAATTCCAACATGCCGCAAACAAATTGCAAGGTCGGAGATTTTTCGACCTCCTCAATCATCGTGCGCCAGATGCCTGGCTTGCGCAGGGCGCCGATGCCGGCAAATAAGGCGGATAGGCCCAGCAAAGTGGCGGACCATGCAGTCACATTGAGCGTCATATCCATAATTATCCCTCTCCCAGATCGTTGCGACTGACCCCGATCGTCAGATTGCGGCGGTCAGGCGGGCTTGTCCAGAGGGATGATCAGCTAAACCCCTGTTCACGCGCGATGATTGCGGCGTGGGTGCGGTTACGTGCACCAATCTTACGAAAGACTGATTGGGCATGCACTTTTACTGTGGGCTCGCTAATGTCCAAGCGCCGGGCAATTTCTTTATTCGACAGGCTAGGCAGGCGGACATCCAAGATTACACAACCACACTGGCCTGGCGTTACCCGCTCGAGAAAGGTCAGTCCGCTGTCATAGAGCGCCACATCATGGCCAACGGATCGCAAAATTGCATCAATCGCGATCCGCGTTGCGAGATCATCATCAATCAAATGAACCGTTTGGTGCGCGTTGGGCATTCCGTTTTCCCTCTAATCTACTCGCTAGCGCCGTTTGCATATCGGGGCGATACGCAGCCCCATCGGAAATAGGGGCA
>JAGWVG010000231.1 GCA_018970965.1 Alphaproteobacteria bacterium
CAATCGAACACAATTGCGGGGCCCTTAAATTGCAGTCGCGCCATCCCCGCGACTTTCACAATGGCGCCATTGGGCGCCAGCGACCCACGCAAGCCGACCACGCCCCCCGTGGGGGACAAAGGCTTGGCCGCCGGGTAAATAACCTTTTGATCCGGATTCCACGTGATCTCGTCGATATTTTCGCCCAGCGTCTTGCCCGTCACAGTCAGGCAGTCGCCTTTCAAAAAGCCTTCGGCAAGCAGCGACTTCATCAGCATATAAACGCCGCCCGCTTCATACATGTCTTTCGCGACATAATTTCCGCCGGGCTTCAAATCCGCCATATAGGGCGTTGTCTTGAAGATTTCGGCCACATCAAACAGATCAAATTCAATGCCAGCTTCATGCGCCATAGCGGGAAGGTGAAGCGCGCCATTGGTGGAGCCGCCCGTGGCAGCCACAACACGCGCCGCATTTTCAAACGCATCGCGCGTGCAAATGTCGCGCGGGCGAATGTTGCGCGCCAATAATTCCATCACTTGCACGCCAGCGGCATGTGCGATTTGATCGCGCGTGGTATAAGGCGCCGGGGCCATGTTGGAATTGGGAAGCGACAGGCCAATGGCTTCCGCCACGCATGCCATCGTGTTGGCCGTATATTGCCCGCCACATGCGCCATGGCCCGGGCAGGCCGCCTTCTCAAGCGCATGCACTTCCGACAAGGGGCATGCACCCGCTGCATATTTGCCGACGACTTCAAACACATCGACAACGGTCACATCGCGGTCCTGATAACGGCCTGGAAGAATAGAGCCGCCATAGACAAAGATCGACGGCACATTGAGGCGCAGCATGGCCATCATCATGCCGGGCAAGGATTTATCGCACCCAGCAAAGCCGACAAGCGCATCATAACAATGCCCACGCACCGACAATTCCACGGAATCTGCAATCACTTCGCGGCTGACAAGCGATGATTTCATCCCCTGATGGCCCATGGCGATGCCGTCCGTGACGGTGATGGTGTTGAAGCGGCGAGACAGGCCTCCAGCTTCATCCACGCCGCGCCGGGCGACATCGGCCTGATGGTCAAGCGCGGTATTGCAGGGCGCGGAATCATTACCCGCGGACACAACGCCAACAAAGGGCCGGGCAATCTGCTCTTCAGTCAGGCCCATCGCGTAATAATAGCTGCGATGCGGCGCACGCTCTGGCCCCACAGAGACATGGCGGCTGGGAAGTTTGGACTTATCGAACTGGTGAGTCATTTTGACCTCGGCAACGGCAGGGGTTGAGGAATCTCTCTTCCCCTAACCGCCCCCGCCGCGCCTGCAAAGCCAACAATTTGCCGAAATTCAGCTTTCTGCCGTGAATTCTGGCGTTTTTCTTTTCTGGTTACTTGCCGCGTGCAGATTTTGCCTTGCGGCCCAAGCCAATCGTGCGCGCAGCTGTGCTGCGTTGCTCGGCCAGCGCGGGGGCATTCATCGGATAATCCGCGGGCAGCCCCCATTTGGTGCGATATTGTTCGGGCGTCATGCCATATTGGGTCTTCAGATACCGCTTCAGCATGCGCAGCTTCTTACCATCTTCCAAGCAGACAATATAATCACGCTTGATTGACGACTTAATTGGCACAGCGGGTTCAGCGCGCGGCGCTTCCGGGGCCTTTTGGCCGCTAAGCTCCTGAAGGGCGGTATAAACTTCGCGCATGAAGCCAGGAACATCACTGACCGATACAGGATTGTTCCCCACATGTGCGGTAACGACATCCACCGCATAACGAAGTAGCTGTTGTTCAGATTGTTCCATTGTCTTATCTTTCTAAACCAAGGCGTTACGCAATATGCCCAATTCTTTTATGCCGCAATAGCAAGACAGCAGATCTGTTTTAAAACTCAAAAAGACAGTCACTGTTTTCTAAAAATACTTGACTTTTCCTATCTATGAACGAATTATTTACACAATCGCAGGATATTGCTTATCTGTGAAACGAGATAAATAGCGTAGATGTCATAAATTATTTGGCCAGTTTCAATAATTTGAAGGGATTGGCCGTGTTTTGTAGCGAGGCGTTATCGTGGACCAAGATTCGATCATCAGCTTATCGGCAGATATTGTACTGCGCATGTCAGCAACAACAATGTGGCCGCCGCCGATTTGCCGGGACTCATAAAGTCCGTCCATTCTGCATTGGCGGGCGTTGCGGGCGGAGAAAGGGACATTGCGTTCCATCTCAAGCCTGCAGTGCCAGTGCGGTCTTCTATCCAGAAAGACACAATCACCTGCCTTGAATGCGGCGTATCCATGAAGTTGCTGAAGCGCCATTTATCGGCCGAGCACGGACTGTCTCCTCGCGAATATCGCGCGCGCTGGTCGTTGGGCGAAGATTATCCCTTGGTTGCGCCGGCTTATGCTGCCCGGCGTCAGGCCTTGGCCGTGCAAATGGGGCTGGGCAAAGCGCCGCACCCCAAGAGGGGAAGGCCCCGTAAATATCCCCGACCCGCATAAAGCCCGGCCCGCATAAAGGACGTGCCCTCAGGGGGCCATCAAACGCGGTCTTGTGCGGCGCTGGGATGAAGAGGCTTTTCTTAGCTGCTTGAAGTCATTAGCCTTTCCCTAAACGGAGAGGGGCGCGTCTTATGGCAGGCAAAAGTCGTTACATCGCAGGCGGGGTGATTGGCCTTGTGATTGGCGCCAGCATGGCATGGCACGCCACAGGAACAGCCTTTACCGATGGGGATGTGCGCAACGGCCCTTGGTCTACATCGCTGGCCTATGGTATTGCCTCTGCCGATGCCCTCACCCGCGCGGCAGTTGCGCGTCGCGGGCTATTGGCGCTTCCCAAAACCGAGACCGTCTATTGGGCTGCCACGCGCGATAGCGCGGGACAATTGCTTGACGGCCGCTGCACTTACCACCTTTCTGGCAAAGCGCTCGATAGCCGCTGGTGGAGCGTTACACTGTATGATGCCGAAGGCTATTTGCAGGCGAATAAGGCACGAATTTGGTCATTCAATGGCGCATCTTTAAGCGCAGAAGAAGCAGAAAAGGGCTGGCAAGTTACGATTGCGCCCACACGGCCCGCAGGCGGCCATTGGCTGCCGAGCCTGCCAGACCAGCGCTT
>JAGWVG010000232.1 GCA_018970965.1 Alphaproteobacteria bacterium
GCCGCCACATCGGGGCGCACATAGGGCTTGGTCATCGTCTCTCCACGCATTTACGGCAATAAACACTGCTTATCGAGCGCTTGGCCACGCGTCTATCGGCAAAGACAACCTCTTAAAGACTACAGTTTTCCTATTTTGGTTTCCGCAAAATCACGGCATAGAGCGCGCTTGAATTCAAGACATCAGGATTAAACTTATGGCAACAGCCGCGCCTTTAGACGCATCGTCCACGCCCCATGCCGTAGAAGCGGCGGAGGCCGTTGTTGTTCGCTTTGCGGGCGACTCAGGCGATGGGATGCAGTTGACGGGCGGTCAGTTCACATTGTCATCGGCTTTGGCCGGAAATGATTTTGCGACATTCCCCGATTTTCCGGCAGAAATTCGTGCGCCGCAGGGCACATTATTTGGTGTGTCCGCATTTCAGATCAATTTCGGCGCAACTGAAGTCGATACCGCGGGCGATGCGCCTGATGTGCTGGTTGCGATGAACCCGGCAGCCCTTAAAACCAATGTGCGCGATTTGAAGCCGGGTGGTCTGATCATTGCTGATAGTGGTGAGTTTTCGGCGCGCAATTTGGCGAAAGCTGAATATGAGGCCAATCCTTTAGAAGATGGCTCGCTGGGCAAATGGCAGTTAATTGCCTTTAACATCTCGCAACTGACGCTTGATGCCGTGAAGCAATTTGGGTTGGGCAATAAAGAGGCGCTGCGCTGCAAGAATATGTGGACGCTGGGCCTCGCGCTTTGGATGTTCGATCGTGATCGGCAGCCGATCATTGACTGGCTCAATGATAAATTCGCCAAAAACAAGGTGCTGGCAGATGCCAATATTGCTGCGCTCAATGCGGGGCATAGCTATGGCGAAACGGCGGAAATTGGCCAGCCTGGCACGGTTGCCATTCCGCAGCGCCATGTGAATGCAGCGCCCGCTGAACCGGGGCTTTATCGCACCATTAGCGGCGCGGACGCCGCAGCTTATGGTTTGGTTGCAGGCTGCCAATTGGCTGGCGTGCCGATGTTCTTCGGCGGCTACCCCATTACCCCAGCTTCTTCGATCCTCCACGCATTGTCGCGCTTGAAAGAATATGGCGTCACAACCTTCCAGGCGGAAGATGAGATTGCGGCGATCGCCTCGGCGATTGGCGCCTCTTACGCTGGCCAACTGGGGGTTACATCATCTTCCGGCCCCGGCATTGCGTTGAAGACCGAAGCCATTGGCTTGGCCATTATGACCGAGCTTCCGCTCGTCATCGTCAATTCGCAGCGTGGTGGCCCATCAACCGGCCTTCCGACCAAGACGGAACAGTCTGACCTGTATCAGGCTGTTTATGGCCGCAATGGCGATGCGCCGATGCCCGTTCTCGCTGCGCGGTCACCCTCGGACGTGTTCGATTGCGCGATTGAGGCGGTGCGGATTGCAACGCAATTTATGACACCCGTTATGCTGTTGACCGATGGCTATATCGCGAATGCGGCCGAGCCGTGGAAAGTGCCCGACATGTCGGCGTATAAGCCATTTCCGGTGAGCTTTTTAGGCGCTGTGCCCGAAGGCGGGTTCAAGCCTTATGGCCGTGATAACAAGCTGGCGCGTCCTTGGGTTAAGCCGGGGACGCCGGGGTTGCTCCACCGCATTGGCGGCATCGAAAAACAGGTCGATACTGGGCATATCAACTATGCGCCGGCAAACCACCAAGCGATGACGGATCTGCGCAAAGCTAAGGTCGATGGCATTGCAGACCACATCCCTGATCAAGAGGTGACGCTGGGCGACACACGCGGCAAGCTTGCCGTTGTTGGTTGGGGGTCTACCTTTGGGCCCGTGCATCAAGCGGTGCGTCGCGCCCGCGCCAAGGGTTTGGATGTGAGCCACATCCATATCCGTCATATCTGGCCAATGCCCAAGAATTTGGGAGATTTGCTGAAGAGTTATGACCGCGTGATTGTGCCCGAGATGAACACAGGTCAATTAAAGACGGTGCTACGCGATCAATATCTGATCGATGCCAAACCCGTGAATAAAGTTTCTGGCCAGCCTTTCCGCATTGCTGAAATTGAAGCCGCCATTGAGGAGGCCCTCGCATGAACGATATGACCGCCATCAAGACCAGCCCTAAGGATTGGGAAACGGATCAAGAGGTCCGCTGGTGCCCCGGTTGCGGGGACTATGCCATTTTAAAGGCGGTACAACGTACCATGCCGGAAATTGGTGCAACTCCAGAAAAGACGGTGTTTGTTTCGGGCATCGGCTGCTCGAGCCGCTTCCCTTATTATATGGAAACCTATGGTTTCCACACCATCCACGGCCGCGCGCCAGCGGTGGCAACGGGGGTCAAGCTGGCCAACCCTGAGTTGGACGTTTGGATCATCACGGGCGATGGTGATGCGCTGTCTATTGGTGGCAATCACACCATGCACTTGCTGCGGCGCAACCTCGATTGTCAGGTTTTGCTGTTCAACAATGAAATTTATGGCCTCACCAAGGGGCAATATTCCCCCACCAGCCGGGAAGGGACACGCTCTCCGTCGACGCCGTTCGGCTCGGTGGATCACCCTGCGCGGCCCTGCGCTTTTGCACTTGGGGCAGGGGCCCGCTTTGTCGCGCGCGCATATGATGTATCGAAACAGTTGGTTGATGTGCTGAAGGCAGCGCATGGCCATAAAGGCGCGGCATTTGTGGAAATCTTCCAGAACTGCATCGTCTATAATGCCGATGTCTTTGCCGGCTTCACCGAAAAGGCGAACCAGAACCACCAGCTTTGGGTCGAGCATGGCAAGCCGATGCTGTTTGATGGCGGCACCAAAGGCATTGCGATGGACACCCAGGCGTTGACGCTGAAAGTTGTCGATGTGGTCGATGGGGATTGGCAAGCCGCTGGCGTCATTGTGCATGATGTCACCAATCGCGCCGTTGCGCATATGCTTGTCGAAATGCCCTTTGGGCCATTCCCCATGGCATTGGGCATTTTGTATGATGATCCTATGCCGACATTTGATGCGGCTGTGATCGCGCAGAATGAGGCGGCGGCAGCGGGCAAGAAGCCCGATCTGCAATCGCTCATTTCCAAGGGGCAGACGTGGGTC
>JAGWVG010000233.1 GCA_018970965.1 Alphaproteobacteria bacterium
TCGAACCTGCGGCCCCAAGCTTAGAAGGCTCGTGCTCTATCCAACTGAGCTACGGGCGCGCACGAGAGGGCTGATAGCCTGAAAACCGCGCCAGCGGAACCTCTGACCCGCAGAAGCGTGACAGCCGGCTATTTTCAGTGCAGATGCGAGGCATGACGAGGGGCTTCACGCGCAGATTAGGGCCAGAGGGCATAGCAGCGCTCGCCATGCTCGGGGGCGGCTTTGCGCTCCGCATTTGGCTTGGGCAAGGCCTGCCCTTATGGCTTGATGAAAGCTGGACGGGAATGATAGCCACCCAGCCCAATTGGGCCAGCTTTTGGCGGGAAGCGTGGCTCGATTGTAACCCCCCCCTTTATTACGCGTTTATGGCATTATGGACTGGGCTTTTTGGCGCGTCAGACATTGCCCTGCGTGCGCCGAGCCTGATCTTTGCCCTGCTGGCGGCCTTGGTCCCCCTGATTGCACCCGCGCCTTATTTGCGCCGCCAGACACGCTGGGCCTTGGCCTTGTTAATTGCGCTGTGGCTGCCGGGCTTTGAGATCAGCTTGGATGCGCGCGGCTATGCACTGCTTTTGCTGTTAAGCGTGGTGCAGCTTTTTGCCTTTATCCGCCTGATGGCATCCCCAACGCGGCGCAGCGCGCTGATCTGGGCGAGCTTTGCCAGCCTTGCTGCACTGACACATTATCACGCCCTTCTTGTCTCGGGCGTACAAGGGCTAAGCCTGCTTTATGTCCATCGTGCGCGCGCACTGGCGCTTTGGCCTGCTGCATTGGCCTTTGTGCCAGCTTTTGGCTGGCTGGCGGTGCACGCACCACGCCTTGCAGATTATGCACGGCCAGATGTCGCTTGGTATGAACCCATGACCGCCAAGCTGGCCATGCAATTTGCCACCTATCCCTTGGGCACGGCCAATAGCCTGATCCTTGCCGTGATTGCTGTTATTCTGCTGATAAGCCTGACGAGCAAGCAAGCACCAGTGACCGCGCAGCCCGCCGCTCCGCAGATGGCCCGGGCATTATTTTGGGCTGTATTGGCGAGTGTAGTGGCGCTTGCCATCGCGCTTATTTTGGGCACGCTCCGCCCAATGCTGACCGCACGCTATCTTGTCCCCATCGTGCCGGGAATTCTGTTCGGATTGGTATTGGTCGGCGCGCGAGGACGATGGCCAGGACCGGGTCTGGCCGCACTTGTGCTATGCTTTGCGCTGGCCGTGAACCCACTCGCGTTGCGCGCCCAACTGGTCGACAAAACACGTTATGGCTTTGCACCGGCCAGCGCCTTTGTGGCCGCAAGCTCCGCCCGGCATTTGGTGTTTACATGGGATCATCCAGCTGCGCGCATACTGGATGCACAATCCTTGGCCAAATTGGGCGGCTTTTTCTTGCAGCGTGAGGGCTATAGACTGCCAGTCACTGCGGTGCGGTTGCCCCCAGGGCGCGATGGCAACGCCCTGCTGCAGCGTTTGACACCGCGGGATGCGGGCGTGATTTGGGTGTATAATCGCGCCCGTGCCTCAGCCGCGCGGCATCGCCCACCCGTGCCGCTGTTGTGGCATGGGCGCAATTGCAGGCTGACACATGGCGCGTGGATTGGCACTTTGGCCTGTGGGCCCCAGCAGGATTGACCCGGCCTTTGGTCCGCATTTGCCAAAATGACATTGGCCGCTAATCTCTGTCTATGACCGATGCTCCCTTGCGCGCCGTAAAGGCTGAAGCGATCCACCAATTCCGCAGCTTTGATGTCGTCATGGCGGCTTTTGTTGCGATCCTGCTGCTCTCCAATGTGATTGGCGCCGCCAAAGTCGCCACGCTGGGCGGGCGGGAATTTGGGGCCGGCATTCTCTTCTTCCCGCTGGGCTATGTCATTGGCGATGTACTGACCGAAGTTTATGGCTATGCGCGGGCGCGCCGCTGCATTTGGGTGGGCTTTTCCGCGCTCATCTTCATGGCCTTTATGAGCTGGGTAGTGGTCTCGTTGCCACCCGCTGCGGGTTGGACGGGCCAAGCCGCTTATGAAAGCGTGTTTGGCCAAGTGCCCCGCATTGTCTTTGCCTCAATCATCGCTTTTTGGGCTGGGGAGTTTGTGAACAGCTATGTGCTGGCACGGATGAAAATCTGGACCCAAGGCAAACATTTGTGGAGCCGCACCATCGGATCCACTATTTTTGGCCAAGGGGTGGATAGCCTCATTTTTTACCCGCTTGCGTTTTGGGGCGTGTGGCAAAGCAACCAAGTGATGACCGTGCTCGTCACCAATTGGCTACTCAAGGTAAGCTGGGAAGTGGTGTTAACGCCCATCACATATCTGGTCGTCAACACATTGAAGCGGCATGAGGGTGTCGATCTGTTTGACGAGGGGACCGATTTTACGCCGTTTAAAACGCGCGCCTAAGGCCCCTTTCCTCTCGATCTTTCGTGTTGTCAGGGCTAGGCGGAATCACTTTCCCTCGCTAAGGCCCGGCCATGTCTCAGATCACGCCCGAAACCGTTGCCGAACACGGCTTTTCCCCGGAAGAATATCAGCGCGTTCTCCACGCCATGGGGCGCGAGCCAAATCTGACCGAACTTGGCATCTTCTCGGTCATGTGGTCCGAGCATTGCTCGTACAAATCATCGCGCGTGCATCTGAAAAAGCTGCCGACCAGCGCGCCTTGGGTCATTCAAGGCCCGGGCGAAAATGCGGGCGTCATTGATATTGGCGATGGCGATGCCGCCATCTTCAAAATGGAAAGCCACAATCACCCCTCGTACATCGAACCCTATCAGGGGGCTGCGACGGGCGTTGGCGGCATTTTGCGCGATGTGTTTACAATGGGCGCACGGCCCGTTGCGAATATGAATGCGCTGCGCTTTGGCCGGCCAGACCATCCCAAGATGCGCCACCTGATTTCGGGCGTGGTGCGCGGCATTGGCGGCTATGGCAATTGCGTTGGTGTGCCAACTGTGGGTGGGGAAGTGAATTTCCACCCAGCTTATGACGGCAATATTCTGGTCAACGCGATGACGGTGGGTGTCGCGCGGACGGATAAGATTTTTTACTGCGCGGCCGCGGGTATTGGAAACCCCGT
>JAGWVG010000234.1 GCA_018970965.1 Alphaproteobacteria bacterium
CGTTGTCATCAATATGGATGTCTTTGGCTTCGCGGTTCATATTATAAACCACGGTGATCTGGCTTGTGACAGCGGGGATAGGAAAGTCTTGCCGATAGACATTGGCAAAGCCAATCCAATCCCGCCTGGGCATTTGGACAATGCTGTTCAGGCCGGAATTGGTGTCCTTCTCCAACCGCCAGAAGACGCCATAATTATATTGGACGCGATTATTGTCGCGGTTGCCGAAATAGCGGATGCCCAGTTGCTGGTCATTGAAGAGAAAGCCCCGGAAATCCGCCTGAAAGGGCTGAATTCCGATACGCACGCTGTCAAAATCATAGCGATCCGACACATTGCGCAAATGCTTGTCGACGAAAAGCTCCTGAACCCCCAGGAAATGGTCAAAGCGATGGCTCGGTTGGCTTGGTAGAACGGACAGAAGGCGTCGTTCCGAGACATCAACATAGGATGTATTGAACGCCAGCGCGACTTTATATTCAATTTCAGGGGGCTTAAACGCTGTTGACCCCTTGAAGAGCGAGACGGAGCCGATAAAGGTCTGGGCCGCAACAAGGCTGCTGGTGCGGCCGAAAACATCAAGGTTACCCGCCGTTTCATTCACTTGGCGCCCGACAGGTTGCGGAAAGCTGCGCGGCTCAACAACGGTATCGGACACCAGCGAGGTGGCAATAAACCAATCATCGCTTTTGATGGGCAGCCAGCGCGGCTTTTTTTCAAGGCTGATGGGCCGGTCGCCCTTATACGTATTCTGATGATAGGGATCCCACCATTTTTCCTTCACGACCCCCAAGGTCTGGATTAGGCGCCAGCGATCCGGGATGGGCAGTTGTTCAGTGGGAAAAGCTTCCGGCGGAGGGGCGCTCACCGCACCCGGATTGCTCTGCGTCACTTTTGCGGGAAGAGCGCGGTCACGCCCCGGTATCCTGCGGCCCTCAATCAGGGCGCCTTCGGCATCAATTTCATAAACAGGATCTTGGTCTGATGCTTGTGCCGGGCTGGCTGCATCGGGCGCCGATGGCACAACTTCTTGCGCCAAAGCGGTTTGCGTGCTTGCGGCCCAGATAAGCAGGGGAAGGTGGCGCAATCGCATTCCCCCTATTTCCCCTGACAGATATTTTGGGCGCTGCTGTCCAGGAACGGGGCAAAGGGACATTGTGCATAAGGCAGGCTGGTGTTGCCCGCTTGTGGGAAAAAGATGTTGGATGCGCGCATGGCCAATGGCGCATGGCTGAACCCGCCCAGCCGCGCGGAGGCATTAAAGAGGCCCATGAAGCTAATCATATCGTCCTGATCAATGCCATCGCCTGAGGTGCCAATGGCGCCCACCAATGTCGTGCCGCGATAAATGGGCACGGCACCTGGAAAAATCTGAATGCCGTTTTGCAACCGGTTCTGGCCAGCGGAGTTTTTGGGCAGGGTCGTGCAGCGCGCATCGGTATCCGTGCCGCTTGCCCCCGTTACATAGCCCAAATGAGCGGCAAGGTTTTTGACAATCAGCGCCGATTGAAGGCCGGTTGAGAATGGGCTGAACTGCCCAATTGGACGCGAAAGGGGGCCATTTGCCGTGCCCACTTGCCCATCGGGAAAATAGGGCCGCGCCAACAGGCCAATCCAACGCGCGCTGATGGCCTTGTCCCCCGTCAGTTGCGACTGGTTCGACAAAAAGCTCCGATATGCGGTGAGATATTTCGACACATTTGCGTCATTGGCGCCTTGAAGATCAGAAGCGGCGCTGGCGTTAGAGAAAAAGGCGGCCGTACGGGCCTTTTGTAACGAGACATCAATCCCGAAGACAGGTGCGTCGGGCGAACGAACCTGGCCAAGAACAATGCCGTTTGAATCGACAACAGAAATCGTCACTTCCGCCCGACTGTCGAGCGGTTTACGAATTTGCGCGCGCGCGCGCTTCATAATCACAAAGGCTTCTTCCAGAATGGCGCGTACATCTGCAGCGGACAGCGCACCGGCGGGTTCGGAACCCGAGCGGAAGGGGTAGCGTGCGCCACCATGCCCATCGGACAGCAAGAATGCGTCCACATCGGAGAATTCAGCACTGGTTGCCCGCCGAATGCCTGAGGCCTCAGTGCCATAGGGCGTGCCTGCGGTAATTACTGCGTCATTATAGCCGCGAACCGCAATCAGCGTGCCCGTTGCACCAAGCACACTAAATGGCCGTGGTGTGCTGGAAAATTTTAGGCCACTGGCATTGGCATCGGCAAATCGCAGAAATGTGCCGTCAACTGAAATCCGTCCCGCCTCAATTGTGTCAGGCGCCGCAAATCCAAGCGTTCCCGCAAGCGCGATAAACTCCTCGTCATCCTGATCGATGTCGAGCGTATTGGCATCGAAACCATAATCGCCATCCGCCATGATGCCGATGCCACCCACCACAACGCCATTTTTATACAAAGGAAGGCCGCCGGAATCTGCCGCCATGCCCAAGGGTGATCGCTTTGGACCAATGAACCCTTGCCCAAAACGCGTGTTGAGATCTGAGCAGGGAAGCTGGCTGAATTGCACGCCAAACAGCGGGCCACTTTCCAAGCCAACAGTGCTGGGCCCGGGCGGAAAATGTTCCTGTACGATTTGGCTTGCAGTGCGTGTGGAAAAGGCATTCCCGCTGGATGAGAGATATGCCGCTGTAATCGCCTTTGTGATCGCACCTGCGGCGGCAGGCACCGTCAGATTTTGGGCGTCACTGCTTTCTCCGCTGGGAGCAGGCCGAGTTAAAACCGTGGCGCGCGCGCCTTGCATCGCAAAGACCGCAAGAACATTGCCTACGCGATCCACGATGGCGATTGTTGCTGGCTGGTGGCGCGCCGAGGCTTCTTCAACCGCCTGGGCCAAAATTTTCTCCACGTCGGCAGTGCTGAGCGATTCAATGCTGCGCGTGGGATAGCCCATGGCCGCACCAATGCTGGCAGGCGTTGTGTTTGAAGCCGTGGGGGAGGGGCTTTGGCTGGCTGAACCGCAGCCTGTCAGCAACAAGCCCACGAGAGCGAGCCCGGATATCTGGCTTTGCAGCAGCGCCCTTTTCATTGGAGCGCCCCGATCGCCTGACTCG
>JAGWVG010000012.1 GCA_018970965.1 Alphaproteobacteria bacterium
CGCAGAGCCCCCCTTGCACGTTGTCCATCAGCGCAATGTGCTGACACTGGAAGAAGCCATTGATCGCGTGTCTCGGCTGGTGGGATCATTGGTGGAATGGACGGCCATCCAACGCTTTCTGCCTGAAAGCGATGACCCACAATTTCGCAAATCGGCTCTCGCCTCTAGCTTTTTGGCGACGTTAGAGCTGGCCCGGCAAGGCAAAATTGCTTTGAAGCAAGATCAGGCCTTTGCCCCGCTATATGTGCGTGCCGCATGACGGAGACTGTCATGACTGACCTTGACCCTGTGGCCGATGCCAGCCGCGCCGTTGAAGCCACGCTGTTTGCCGCAGCAGAACCCCTCTCCGTGCAAGATATCGCAGCATATGTGGGGGAAGAAATTGACATCAAGGCCGCCCTCACATTTTTGCAAGAGCTTTATGCCAGCCGGGGCATCCAATTGGTCGAACGCGGCGGCAAATGGCATTTTCAAACAGCGGGGGATCTTGCGCACATTCTGCGGCGCGAGCGTGAAGAAAACCGCAAACTCAGCCGCGCCGCAATCGAGACGCTGGCAATTATCGCCTATCATGAGCCGGTGAGCCGTGCGGAGATTGAAGCGATTCGCGGCGTCCAGATTTCCAAAGGCACGCTGGATGTGCTGATGGAAGCCGGCTGGGTACGGCCTGCAGGTCGACGTGAAACCCCTGGACGTCCGCTGACCTTTGCCACCACACCCGCTTTCTTGGCGCATTTTGGCCTGATCAGCCGTCGCGACCTGCCGGGCATTGACGATTTGCGCGCTGCCGGATTGTTAGACCCTATCGATTTGGCCTTTGAAGCGATGGATTTTGAGGCGCGCGCCGACACGGAAACACAAGACGAAATGCCTGACCTAGAAAGCGATGATGAAAACGCTTAAATTGGGTCTGTCCGTCAGCCACTTGCTGAGCTAGAGCTACGGACCTCCAGAGGAGTTTTTATGGGTAGTTTCAGCATTTGGCATTGGCTGGTCGTTGGCCTTCTTGTCATGCTCTTGTTCGGCAAGGGCCGGTTTTCGGACATGATGGGCGACGTCGCCAAGGGCATTAAAAGCTTCAAAAAAGGCTTGGCCGAAGATGATGAGCCCAAGCCCGCCCCACGCATTGAAGCGCCCACTGCGCAAACCACGATTGAGGCGGAAAAGCACGCTGACAAGCAGGGCTAAACTCAGCCCCGATGTTTGACGTTGCGCCCAGCGAATTTTTGTTGGTGGCCGTAATCGCGCTGGTCGTGATTGGGCCAAAGGACTTACCGCGCGTGATGCGCGCGGTGGGCCGCTGGGTGGGCAAAGCGCGCGGCGTTGCCCGGCAATTTCGCGCCGGCTTTGATGAAATGCTGCGCGAATCTGAATTGCGCGAAATGGAAGAAAAATGGCGTGCAGAAAATGAGCGGATCATGCGCGAACACCCTGCCATCACTCCGCCCATGACACCAACGCCGATTGAATCTTCCGCCCCCTCTGCCCCCGATGCGCCTGCTGCCACGCCCCAAGCCGACCCTGCGGCAGAGCCTGGCCAAGCGCCCGCGCCACCCGTTGACGATGCGCAAGGCAAGTTGCTGTGATTAAAGATATTGATGAGACAAAAATGCCGCTGCTCGATCATCTGATTGAGCTGCGCCGCCGCTTATTGTGGAGCGTGGTGGCGTTGGCGGCAGCCTTCTTCTTCTGCCTTTATTTTGCGCGCGACATTTTCGCTTTTTTGGCGCAGCCGCTGCTTAAAGCCGGCCAAGGCAAGATTATTTACACCGATATTTTCGAAGCCTTTTTCGTCGAAATTAAAGTGGCCTTTTTTGCGGCCACAATGCTCGCCTTTCCCGTTATCGCAACGCAAATCTGGCGTTTTGTAGCCCCCGGCCTCTACGCCAATGAGAAAAAGGCTTTTCTGCCCTTTCTGCTGATGACGCCCGTTCTTTTCACAGCCGGTGCCGCCATGGCCTATTATATTGCAATGCCGGTTGCGCTTAAGTTCCTGCTTGGATTTTCAGGCAATGTTGGCGGTATCCAGCAAGAAGCGCTGCCGGGTGTTGGCAATTATTTGGGCTTTGTGACCAAATTTCTCTTCGGCTTTGGCGTTGCGTTTCTGTTGCCCGTTTTGCTGATGCTGTTGGAACGTGCGGGCATTGTAACCTTGGCGCAGTTGCGTGCCGGGCGGCGTTATGCCGTGGTGGCCATTGCGGCTGTCGCCGCTGTGCTGACACCGCCCGACATCATGTCGCAAATTCTGCTGCTGGTGCCGATGTACCTGCTGTATGAGCTGGCGATTATCGCCATCCGCTTGACCAGCCAGGCACCTGTCGAGACAGAAGCTGCAGACGCAACTGCTGCGGATTAGTGGATAATTTTATCCCCCGCTTCGCCAACGGACTCAATATCGCGGCCAAGGCCTTTGACAGTGTTGCAGGCGCTTAACGTGAGCATGGCGCCTGCCAGCAAGAGCAAGGTGAAACTCCGGATCATCTTTCGGTCTCCTTATGTCTTTCCTGTTGGCTCCCAAAGGTTAAAATGCCGATTATGTCTGTCGCCAAGCTGAACAACGCGCTCGACCGGGCCGATCGTTATGCACCGCACCTCCGGTTGTTGATGCAGCGGCACCCCCAAGTGCGCGACCATTTGGCAGCAGGAAATTTGGATGCGGCATTGGCCTGCCACACCCGAGCCGCAGATGCAGATAAGCCTGTGGGTGAGGCGCTGCGTGATGCCAAAGGCGCTTTGGCACTGGCTGTGGCGATTGGCGATCTTGCGGGGCTTTTGCCGCTCGAGCAGGTGACAGGGCTTTTATCTGACTTCGCCGACTTAGCGTTAGACCGCGCAATCAAATGTGCGATCACTGAATATCGCCCCGGCGCCGACCCGATTGGGCTGGCCGCCATTGCGCTTGGCAAACATGGCAGCCGCGAGCTGAATTATTCTTCCGATATTGATCCCATCCTCATTTTTGAACCGCGCGCTTTGCCCTGCCGCGACCGTGATGAACCCGTTGAGGCCGCTGTGCGCATTGGCCGGCGCGTGGTGGAATTGATGCAGGCGCGTACAGAGCATGGATATGTCTTTCGCATTGATTTGCGGCTGCGGCCCACGCCCGAAGTCACGCCCATCGTCATGCCCGTTGAGGCGGCGATCAGCTATTATGAATCACAAGCCTTAGCATGGGAGCGCGCCGCCTTCATTCGCGCACGCGCCTGTGCGGGGGATGCCAGCCTTGGCCAATATTTTACGCAAGCCCTGCGGCCCTTTGTGTGGCGGCGCGGGCTGGATTTTGGAGCGATTCGCGAGATTCGATCCATCTCGCACCGCATTCGCGATCATTACGCACAAGGCCAAGCCTTCGGCCCCGGCTTTGATTTAAAGCGCGGGCGTGGTGGCATTCGGGAATGTGAATTTTTCGCCCAAATCCATCAACTCATTCATGGCGGCCGCGATCCTGCCCTGCGCGTTCCAGCGACCATGGAGGCATTGGACGCACTGGCCTTGGCGGGCCATATTCAGGTCGAAGAGGCAACGACCTTGAGTGAGGCCTATCGGCTTTATCGGCGGATTGAGCATCGGCTGCAGATGGTGGACGATCAGCAAACTCACAGCCTGCCAAAGCACGAAGATGCACTTGATACCGTGGCCGCGCTGGATGGCGCGGGTGACGGGGCGGCTCTGCTCGAAATGCTTCGGCCTCATATTATGGCCGTAAGTGCGCTCTATGATGGGCTGGATGGGGCCGCCCAATCTGCCCTGCCCCAGCAGGAAGAGGGGCTGGATATCGCCTTGCGTGCAGCCGGCTTTTCTGACCCCGCCCCCGCACGCCAACGCATCCAACATTGGCGGTCGGGCACTGTGCGTGCTGTGCGCACCCCGGCGGCGCGCGAAGCCCTTGAATCGGTTTTGCCCAAGTTGATTGAAGGCTTGGGCCATGCGCCGGATCCGCTTCTGGCCATCAATCAATTTTCGACCATTGTTGAACGCTTACCAAGTGCGATTAACCTGTTCCGTCTGCTGGAAGCCCGGCCTGGATTGCTGGCGATGTTGGCTGATATTTTGTGTCATGCGCCAACATTGGCCGAACAACTGGGCCAGCGCCCCGCCATGCTTGATCGGCTGATTGATGCCTCGGCCTTTGATCCACCGGGCAGCGTAGAGGACATTGCCGGACAGTTGCGTGGTGGCGAAACGCTGGAGGATCAGCTGGATCATGTCCGCCGACTGGTCGGGGAAATGCGCTTTGCACTGGGCGTGCAATTGGTCAGCGGCGCGCGCGATCCGTTAGATGTGGCAAGTGGCTATGCCCGCATTGCCGAGGCAGCGATTCAGGTCGTCACTGATGCAACCTTGGCCGAATATGAGCGGAGCCACGGCAAAATACCGGACGGCGAGCTGGTAATTCTTGCTTTGGGGCGGATGGGGGGTGCCGAACTGACCCACGCCTCTGACCTTGACCTTATCTATCTGTTTACGGGCGATTTTACGCGCGAATCCGATGGCGCAAAACCCCTAGGGGCGGTCCATTATTTCAATCGGTTAAGCCAGCGTGTGACCAATGGCTTGTCCGTCGCGACAGCGGCTGGCCCGCTTTACGACATTGATACACGGCTACGTCCCTCAGGCAGTGATGGGCCGCTTGCCGTCTCGCTGGACGGGTTTGCCCGCTATCAAAGCGAAGAGGCATGGACCTGGGAGCATATGGCGCTGACGCGCGCACGACCCGTTTATGGCTCCCCCAAGGCGCGCGCCGCAACACAAGCCATCATCGATGATGTTTTACGGCGGCCACGCGACACCGCCCGCCTCATTGCTGATGCAGCCAAGATGCGCGCGGATATGGCCACACATAAACCCCCAAAGGGGCCGCTGGATGTAAAGCTGGCGTCGGGCGGATTGGTGGATTTGGAATTTTTAACGCATGTCACCCAATTGCGGACTGGCGCGGGGCTAACGCCCATTTTGGCGGAAGCAATTTCTGATCTTGCCGCAAAGGGCTTTGTAAGCAGCGATATGCCTGCCGCCCATGCGCTGTTAACGCGCATGCTTGTCGCGGTTCGGCTTATGGCGCCCAGCCTTGCCGAACCCCCGTTGACCACCCGGCCTGTAATTGCCCGTGCCTGTGGCCTTGCCGATTGGGATAGCCTGCTTGCAGAGCTGGCACGAACACGGCAAAGCGTGGCGCGAGAGTGGGGGCGTATTTCAACCACTGGGGACGAATATCATGCTGAATGAAGGCGACAGCGCGCCAGATGCGCGCTTTGCAACGGCCGATGGCCACGCATCTGTGAAAGACTATGCCGGGCGCAAGCTGATCCTCTATTTTTACCCGAAGGATGACACGTCAGGCTGCACCAAGGAGGCGCAAGAATTTTCAGCACTGGCTGACGCGTTTGCCGCTGCAGGCGCAGTCGTTGTCGGCGTGTCGAAAGACAGCTTGGCCGCGCATGCCAAATTCCAGACCAAATATGACCTGAAGGTGCAATTGGGCAGCGACGCCGAGGGCGGCGTGTGCGAGGCCTTTGGCACTTGGGTCGAAAAATCCATGTATGGCCGGACCTATATGGGGATTGAACGATCCACCTTCCTGATCGACACGACAGGCAAGATCGCCAAAATTTGGCGCAAGGTGAAAGTCGCGGGCCATGCCCAAGCCGTGCTGGAGGCAACAAAGGCTCTCTAATGCCGAGTGCGACTGCAGCCTTCATTATCGCCACTGCCTTTTTGACTGCCGCGCTTTCGGGCGTGTTTGGCATGGCAGGTGGACTGGTGCTGATGGGGGCTTTGGCGCTAGTATTGCCCGTTGCCGCTGCCTTTGTGACGCATGGGATATTGCAGCTGGTCGCCAATGGCTGGCGCGCGGTGTTGCATCGTCAGCATATTCACTGGCCGATTTTGTTGAATTACATCATTGCCTCGGCACTGGCGGGCGGCCTTTTGAGCTTCATCGCCTTTACGCCGTCGCAGCCTTTGGTGTTTCTGTTGCTGGGGCTGGTGCCGCTGCTGGTCTGGCTGCCGAAGGAAAAATTGCAGCTTGATGCCGCCAAAACGCCGCACGCATTAATTTCTGGATTTCTGGTCACAAGCCTCAATTTGACCGCAGGCGTTGCCGGCCCGCTGCTGGATATCTTCTTCGTTCGGACGGCTTTGACGCGCCACCAGATTGTTGCAACCAAGGCGGCAACACAGGTGTTCAGCCATTTGGCGAAGATTTTGGTCTATGGCGCGCCCCTAATTGTGGCGGGCGACACGGCAAGCTTGCCCCCCTTGTGGCTTTTCGGGGTTGCGATCCCATTATCTATGGCCGGCACCGCGGCAGGCGGCTGGGTGCTGGACCGGATGAGTGATGTCAATTTCAAGCGGTGGACCGCGTGGATTGTGACCGCCATCGGCGTCTTTTATCTGACCAAGGCAGCGCATCTCTGGTCATGACGACAGTTGCTCGGGCAATTCGCACCGTCTTAGAGGCGGATGTTCCGCGCGATAAAGTTATGCGCGCCCGACACGTTGCCCGGCATTGGCGGCTGGGCCGGCTTGCGCATGAATTTGATGTGCCAATGCCTGTCCGACCCGCGCGGCCCGCGGCACCCGCATTACTCCCCCCAGCTCAGATGCCCGCCCGCCGCCGCGCGGGCTCCCTCGCTGGGCGGATCGCCATGCTCCACGCTTTTGCGCATATCGAATTTTCGGCCATAGATTTGGCCTTCGACATGGCGGGCCGCTTTGGCGCGGATATGCCACGCGATTTCATTGATGATTGGCTGTCGGTCGGCGCTGACGAAGCCATGCATTTCATGTTGCTTGAACGCCGCCTTCACCACTTTGGCAGCCATTATGGCGCGCTGCCCGCACATGACGGACTGTGGGAATCTGCCGCTGAAACTTCAGCCGATGTCTTGGCGCGACTTGCCATTGTGCCCATGGTTTTGGAAGCGCGCGGGCTAGATGTCAGCCCGGCGACCATTGATCGGCTGGCCGCCATGGGAGATGCCAAAAGCGCCGCAATTCTGACGCGCATCTATACCGATGAGATCCGCCATGTCGGCTTTGGCTCAAAATGGTTTCAGCACATCGCCGACTCACAAGGCCTCGTTCCGAATCTGCATTGGCAAAGCCTCGTCAAACGGCATTTTCGGGGCGCTCTTAAGCCCCCATTTAACGACTCGGCGCGGATGAATGCCGGTTTAACGCGCGATTATTACGCTGCGCTTGCACGCTGAGGCGGCATTAAGCATGGACGCTAACGCAAATACGCCAAGGTGACGCGGCCGCTTTTGGGTAGCGTTCTTTGGGGTTCAGAGAGAGTTTTGGGGGTTTCAACATGGCGGTTGGGTCGGTCTCGGCAGCGCCCGTAGTTATGGAGCGCGTACGTGACCCTTATTTCCCGACATTGGGTTCGGTTGACCGTGCAGGTGTGCGCGGCTTGACGCGCCTCGCCCTTTTGCTGGCCGCTCTGGTTGGCTTGTTCATCACCGCCACGCCAAACAGCGCCATTGCGGCTGACAAAGCTGCTGTAGGCGGCCCGTTTGAACCACTGGCAAGCTCAAGCATCAAATCAGTTCCCAGCCCTGAAAAGGCAGATCCGCAGTTTCGCGCGCTGTTCAACAGCTGGAAGCGTTTGGACGCGCAGCCGCAGGGCATTGTCGCCATTCCTTCTTCCAAGCCTGTAAATTTGGGCATTTCGCTCTCGAGTGGCTTTGGCGTGCGCTCTGATCCCTTCCGTGGGGGTGCCGCAATGCACGCGGGCGTCGATATTCCCGGCCCAATTGGTACGCCCGTTTATGCGACGGCTGACGGCGTTGTTGGTCGCACCGGTTGGGTTGGCGGCTATGGCAATTTGGTCGAGCTGGAGCATGGCCAAGGCATTCAAACCCGCTATGGCCATTTATCTGAAATCATTGCAGCGCCCGGCACACGCGTGAAGCGGGGGCAATTAATTGGCCTGATGGGCTCAACGGGCCGCTCAACCGGCAGCCATTTGCATTATGAAGTCCGCTTGGATGGTCGTGCAGTAAACCCGACCCCGTTCTTGCGGACCGACAGCTATTTGTTGGCAATGGAACGTCGCGGCAATGGCAATGTCGCGCTCGGCGGCCCCGCCAAAGCTGATTAAGCGCATCTTGCCGCTTGGGCCGTCACGGCCTATCTTGACCCCATGCATAAAGTTGATCTGACCGATAGCGCCGCCGCGCGCGTCGCCTTCATTGCCGAAAAACAGGGCAAGCCTGCTATTTTGCGGCTTTCTGTTGAAGGCGGGGGATGTTCTGGCTTTCAATATCGCTTTGGCCTGGCGGACGCTGTTGAGGCGAATGACCTTGTGTCAGAAACCGCTGGTGTCAAACTGGTCGTTGACCCGGTCTCGCTGGATCTCCTTGATGGATCTGCGGTGGATTATGTCGAATCTTTGGGGGGGGCTGCCTTTCGCGTCACCAACCCCAATGCTGCTTCGGGCTGCGGATGCGGCGCGAGCTTTTCGGTCTGATCGCGCTCAGGGATGCGGATCGCCACCTATAATGTGAACGGGATCAAAGCTCGCTTGCCACGCCTGCTGGAATGGCTGGACGAACAAAAGCCCGACATTGTCTGCCTGCAAGAGCTAAAGTCGAGCGACGAAACCTTGCCAATCGCGGACATTGCGGCTGCCGGTTATCACGGTGTTTGGCACGGGCAAAAAGGCTTTAACGGCGTTGCAATTTTGGCGCGCGGTGAAACGCCCATAGCCGTGCAGCGTGGCTTGGCGGGTGATCCGGAGGATGACCATAGTCGCTACATTGAGGCCGATATTTTTGGCTTGCGGGTGGCCTCCATCTATTTGCCCAACGGCAATCCCCAGCCAGGGCCGAAATTTGACTATAAGCTCAAATGGTTTGACCGGCTGACGCGCCGAGCGGCCGAGTTGATGGCGCTCGAAATCCCCGTGATTCTCGCGGGCGATTACAATGTCATCCCAACCGATGCCGATATCGCCAACCCGCGTGCAATGGCAGAAGACGCGCTGATGCAGCCGGAAAGCCGCGCCGCCTTCCGCCGCTTATCCGCTTTGGGCCTGACAGATGCCCTTGAGGCACGCCACCCCGGTGGGCGGCTTTGGACATTTTGGGATTATCAAGCCGGTGCTTGGCAGCGTGATGCGGGCTTTCGCATTGATCACTTAATGCTCTCGCCAGAAGCTGCAGACCGGTTGGTGGATGCCGGGGTCGACAAAGCCTATCGCGCGCTTGAAAAGGCCAGCGACCATGCGCCAACCTGGATCCAATTGCGCGACAGCTGATCGCAAACACAGTTTATGTTCATCCTGCAGCAAGGCCCAATGCGCCAAGCGCGTGGGCAGAAAAATGGCGGGGACCGCTTAAGGGAGCAAATAATGGCCAAGGGCGCAATTTTTTCGAGCGCATGTATTGCCCTATTGGCGCTGAGCGCGGCCGGTTCAGCGCATGCGCAGCGGATGCGCGGCCCCTATTGGCCCGCTTATGGGCCCGGCTTTGGATGGCGCAGCAACACGTTCATGGCGAGCAACCTCCGTTCAGAGCAGCGGCAGATGCAGCGGCAGCAGCCCATGGAAGGCAATACGGCTGCAACGCGTTTCATTGCCCAAGGCGCGGCCGCCAAACTGCGGCATGGTGCGATTGAAGTGAAAGCGACGCAGCAAGATGGCCCACCGCTATCGGCCCCGATATTTGAAGCAGCGGTTGTCGATCAATTGGCCAAGCTGGGCTATGAGACGGCCAAACCCGATCCAAGCGGTGGCCAAATTGCTGAAGTGCAATTTTCACGCTTGACGGTCATTCCCGAAGAGCAAAAACGCAACCCTGTCAGCGGCGAAACTATGATTGGCGTCTCCAACCGCGGGTCTATGTTTGGCATGGCGCTGGCCGTGGATTTGAGCAAGCCGCGCAAGGCGCTTGTCTCAACCCAAATGAACATCCGTATTCGCGATCGTTTGACCAACGCTGTTCTCTGGGAAGGCCGCGCAACTCTGGACACCCGCGATGGCGATAAGAAATGGCCGGAAGATGCCATTGCCGCCCGCTTATCCGCTGCCTTGCTCGAGCATCTGGCAGAGCCGGGACAAGCGCAGGAAGTGGCGATCGATACGCAGTAAACGCTGTTGCGAGGCGCTTTAAAGTGCCTTTTCGTATACCCAATAATCTTTGTTGATCTGGCTGTGGATGGCGTCGGCAATCGCGTTCATGCCCTGATTGTCATCCAAAATCCAACCAATCTCCCCGCGGCTGGCACCGTAACGCGTGGTGGCGTTGCGACGGATAAATTCAATCATCATGAACGCCAATTGGCTGGCCATGCGAGACGATTGAAGGCGTTTGACCACGCCCATCAGCGGCACGCGCATCGTCCGCACCTGAGGCTTGCGCAACCACCAGAGCAGCTTGGCCCAATTAAAGGGCAGCAGCGATCCGCCAAATTCCCTCAGCTTTTCATTCACATCGGGCAGCACAATCATGAAGGCGACGGGCACGCCATCATATTCGGCCACCATGACGAGATCTTCATAGACGATGGGTTTCAGCTTTTTGCCAACATAGGCAATTTCTGAATCGGTCAGCGGCACGAAGCCCCAATTGGCACTCCAGGCATCATTCAAAATGCCGAGGATCAGTGCGGCTTCGTCATTGAAGCGCGCTTTATTCACCTGCCGAATGCGGATCCGCTCATTGCGTTCACCCGCAGCCACGATGCGTTGGACAAGCTCTGGAAAGGGATGAGAAATGTCCAAATCCCACGTGCGCAGTGATTTGACAAAGCGATAGCCCGCCGCCTCAATCCAAGCCTGATATGTCGGCGCATTATGCCCCATCATGACCGTTGGCGGATGATCAAACCCTTTCACCAGCAGCCCGGGCTCATCCCAAATGGAAATTGATAAAGGCCCCAAAGCACGTGTCATGCCTTTGGCGCGCAACCAATCTTCAGCGGTGGCAATCAGAGCAGCGGCGGCTTCTGCATCTTCTGCGTCAAACAAACCCCAATTGCCCGTTCCCGGGCCCATGCCCTGTTCAGCTGGCTGTTTCAGCGCCAGATGGTCAATATGGGCTGAAATGCGGCCAACAACAGCCCCGTTGCGCTCCGCCAGAAAAAACTGCGCCTCGCCATGCTCAAACCACGGATTTTTACCCGGCGTTAAGAGGCCGTGGACTTCATCCTTCAGTGGCGGCACCCAATTGGGATCTGCCGCATAAAGCCGAAAGGGGAGATCGACAAACGCCGCCAAATCGGATTTTGTCTGGACAGGGCGAACGGACAAACTGGCTTTGGTCACAGATGATCTTCCCTTACAAGCGCATTATATTTGCCCGTTCAGCCTTCTTGACCTGATGTCAAGGCGGCCCATATGCGAAGTCCCTGTCCGCCATGATCCTGCCATGTTAATGGGGTTAAGCGCGGATACGAACTGGAATTGATATGCCAAGCACAATGCTTTCCTCTGACAGCTCTTCTGCCCTGCCACGCACGGCGGCAAATATCCCCCTCGCGCGTCACCCAGATGATGCCGCGATGATCCGGGCGGCAGCAGAGTTGACGCGCGATTTGAATGCCGCGCGACCGGAAATCTATTGGCCCGATTTCTTAATTTGTGCGGCGCTGGGCTATGCCGCAATGGCCTTGGCAATCTTGGCCGACACCTCTTTCGCGATGATTGGCTGGGGCGCGGTTTCTGCCCTTATTTTATATCGCGCTGCCCTGTTCATTCATGAGCTCACTCATATTCGACCAACAGCATTGCCGGGATTTCGCTTTGCGTGGAATGTCATTATTGGCGTGCCATTGCTGGCGCCTTCGTTCATGTATGAAGGGGTTCACAGCCTCCACCATGCCCGCACGCGCTATGGAACGGACGAAGACCCTGAATATCTCCCACTCGCGCTGATGAAGCCCTGGACTGTGCCCTTGTTTGTGCTGGTTTCAGCCCTCGGGCCCATTGCCGTTTTGATCCGCTTCGCTCTTTTATCTCCTCTGTCGCTGCTCTCCCGCAAATTGCGGGCGCTGATTGTGGCGCGCTATTCCAGCCTATCAATCAACCCCAATTTTCGTCGGCGCATGCCCGAAGGCGCGTTCCGCCGCATGTGGATTGCGCAAGAGGTGGGCGCTTCGATCTGGGCGATCAGCCTCATCGCGCTTGTCGTAACTGGCGTTATCCCGCTCCATGCCTTTCTGGTCGCCCTTGGCATTCATTCCGGCATTGTCGTGATCAACCAGATCCGCACTTTGGTCGCGCATTTGTGGGAAAATGAGGGCGAGGTGATGAGCGTGACGGGCCAATATCTGGATAGCGTCAATGTGCCGCCGCCCGGCATTTTGCCCGCGATCTGGGCGCCTGTTGGCTTACGCTACCATGCGCTGCATCACTTACTGCCAGGCTTGCCTTATCATTCCTTAGGGGAAGCGCATCGGCGGTTGGTGGCTGCGCTGCCCGCCACCTCTACTTATCATGAGGCCAGCTATAAGGGCCTGCCCGGCTTAGTCGTGCGGTTGGTGCGCAGCAGCTTTCACGCGGGTGCGCGCTGAACCAGCTGTCGTGCGCGGCGGGCTTATTCTTCGGTTTTGATGAGCACAAACTCACCAATCAGCAAGAAGAGCAGAAACGGCCCCCAAGCCGCCAGCAGAGGCGGGTAAATGCCCAAGCCGCCCATTGCGAGGCCAAAATTATCGGCCACAAAATAGGCAAAGCCCAAGGCCATCCCGATAATGGCACGCACAAAAAGCCTGCCCGATCGGGCGACCCCAAAAGCCGCAACCGCCGCCAATAAGGGCATGAGCAACGTCGAGAGCGGACCCGAAATTTTGTGCCACAGCGACGCTTTGAGAGACTGGGTGGGCCGACCAGCCGCTTCCAACTCGCCAATGGCCGTCCACAACTGCATGAATGACAGGCCATCGGCATCAACCGAGGCGAGCGTGAAGCGCTCCGGCCCCACATTCTTGGCCAGCACTGGACTGCCCAAATCCTGCTTCACGCCGCGCGCGACATCAAATCGTGTGGCATTTTGAAGCCGCCAGCCACCCGCTTCTGGTTGCGCCTTGGGTGCCCGAATAATCGCCTGCAATTCGCCCCCGCTGCGGACATAGATGCTGACATCGCTCAGCCTTGTGCGCGCGCCGCGGCCTTCCACCGACCCAGCATTGATCAACTGATGTCCATCGCGCACCCAAATATCAGCCTGCACGCGGCTATCCATAGGGATTTGCGCGTAATCCACCTTTTGCCAGCGGTTCAGCGTCGCGGTTGCGCGCGTCACGATACGTTCATTAAACGTGAAGGCGATGGCCGCGACACCCAAGCTGGCGAGCATTAACGGCGCCAAAACTTGATGTGCAGACAGGCCCGATGCCTTCATTGAGATGACTTCGCTGTTTTGGTTAAGTGTGACCATTGTAACAAGCGTGCCCAGCAGCACCGAGAAGGGCAGAAAGCGCTGAATAATCTGCGGTGTCCGCATCGATACATAGCGCCATAAATCGGCATTATCATTGCCGGGGGCTGCCAGAATCTTGTCTGCCTCGCCCAGCAGATCCAGCGCTTGCAGCACCAGCACCAAAGCCGCCAGCACCGCCAAAGTACGGACCAAAAACATACGCGCCATGTAAATGGACATGGTGCGCGACGGGAAAAATTGGGTTTGCATCAGGCCCGCGCCCCTTGCAGTGAACGTCGCGCCAGCATCTGCCGCACGGCCTTGCCAAGATGGTCAAACACGCGCTCCAATGCCCCGATTGGCTGTCCGCCCGGCTTGTGCGCCAAGGTCCAATACATCCAGCAAATCAGGCCTGAGAACAGCAGAAACGGCGTCCATAAAGCGATGGCAGGGTTCAAAATGCCTAGCGCGCCCATGCCTTCAGCCCATTCATTGATTTTATGATAGGTGACGACCAGCACGATGGAGAGAAAAACGCCCAGCGCCGATGTGGAGCGCTTGGGCGGCACTGCAAGCGCAACAGCCAATAGCGGCAACAACAGCATCATCGCCACTTCCACCAAGCGGAAATGGAAATTGGCAAGCATCTCATATCGCGTGGCCTCGGGCGTATCTTCGGCCACACTCACCCGAACCAGCTCTGGAATTGTCAATTCCCCATCCAGATTGCCACGGCTGCGAAAGGCCTCGATCTTGGGCAGATCAATTGGCAAATCATGCGCCGTGAACGAAAGGACGCGCGGCTGGCGATAGCCCGGTGCGTCATGCACCAAAACGCCATTGCGCAATCTGAGAATGATGACGTCAGGATCATCCGTTGCCAAAAAAGTGCCTTGCTGCGCAGTGACGGATATCGTGCGCCCTTCTTTGGCGGCGACGCGCACGAAAATTCCGTGCAAATCTTTTCCGTTATTTTCGCTGCGCTCAATCCGCAGTGTCATCTTGCTGCCAAAGCGCGCAAATTCTCCAACTTTAATCGATGCGCCAAGCGCACCAGAGCGCAGCTCGAAGCGAATGCCCTCATAAGCATAGCGCGCATAAGGCTGAACAAAGCCGACAATCGCCAAATTTACCAGCGCGAGCGCAATGGCATAAAGATAGGGCACGCGCAGCAGCCGCCCATAGCTCATCCCAACTGCGCGATAGACATCCAACTCAGACGACAGCGCAATTTTGCGAAAGGCAAGCAAGATGCCCAGCATCAGCCCGATGGGGATGCCGAGCGACAAATATTCGGGCAGCAAATTGGCCAACATCCGCCAGACCACGCTGACCGGACCGCCTTCTTGCGCAACGAAATTGAACAATCGCAGCATCTTATCCAGCACAAGCAGCATCGCAGCGATCACCAGCGTCGAAAAGAGTGGCAGTGCGATAAGCCGGGCGAGATAGCGATCGGTCGAGTTAAGCATCACTTTTTCTGAATTAAGACAGATGACCATGATTTGGCCGCAAATCAATTTCATACGCGGCCTGCCAACATGGATTAGGTGAGTCCGCGCCCAAGTGCAAACAGCCGGGCACATTTTTCGAGATGGTGAGGATGATCGTGATGATGCGTAATTCCATTATGACCTTTCCAGCCGTTGCGCTGATGCTGCTGGGCATT
>JAGWVG010000235.1 GCA_018970965.1 Alphaproteobacteria bacterium
GATGATGCCTGAAAAATCAGTTGTCCCCTGCCCCAGATCAGCAAAGGCCTGATAGAGTTCGGCCGCGCGCGCGCCCATCGGGACGGCAGCGTCAACTTGCTCGGCCGCTTCCATTGCCAACAGCAAATCCTTCAGCATCAAATTGGTCGCAAAGCCGCCCTGATATTCGTTATCTGCAGGACTTTGCGGGCCAACCCCGGGCAGCGGACAATAGCTGGTCATCGACCAGCTTTGGCCAGAGGCTTTGGAAGAAATGTCGTAAAACACCTTGGGATCAAGGCCGAGTTTTTGCGCCATAACAAAAGCCTCGCAGGTCGCGATCATCGTCGCGCCGAGGATCATGTTGTTGCAGATTTTAGCGGCTTGGCCTGCGCCGCTCGCACCGGCATGGATCACGGCCTTGCCCATCGCCGCCAAAATGGGTTGCGCATGTTCAAATCCGCTCGGCGTGCCACCAACCATGAAGGTCAGCGTGCCCGCATTGGCCGCTGCAATTCCGCCAGAAACCGGGGCATCTACCATTTCATAGCCGCCGCGCTTGGCGGCATCGCGCGCCACCTTTCGGGCAGTTTCCACATCAATTGTCGAACAATCAATCAGCGTGGCAGAACTGGGCGCTGTGCCGATAATATGGTTGGCATAAGCCTCTTCGACAATTTTCCCATTGGGCAACATGGTGACGACCACCTGCACATCGGTAACCGCCTCTTCAATCGAAGCACAAGATATGCAGCCCTTTGCCTTGGCGTTGGCCAGCGCATCTTTCGACAGATCAAAGGCCAGCACCTCATGGCCAACACGCGCCAAATTGGCCGCCATGCCGCCGCCCATATTGCCCAAGCCGATAAAGCCGATTTTCATGGCTTATTTCCCCGTCCAGTTGCCCGGGCGTTTTTCAATAAAGGCGGCCATGCCCTCGCGCTTATCCTCAGTTGCGGTCAGCACTTGGAAAATGCGCCGCTCCATCACCAGACCTTGGTCTAGCGTTGTTTCAAACGCGGCGTTTACCATTTCCTTATTCGCAATCGTCGCCAGCGGCGGCATGGCGGCGATTTCAGCGGCAGTCTTCAGCGCCTCATCCACCAGCGATGCCAGCGGCACAACACGAGCCACAAGACCAGAACGTTCGGCTTCTTCTGCGCCCATCATACGGCCCGTCAGGCACATTTCCATCGCCTTGGCTTTGCCAATCGCGCGCGTGAGCCGCTGAGACCCACCCATGCCCGGGCCTACGCCCAGCTTGATTTCCGGCTGGCCGAACCGCGCTGTATCCGCCGCAATGATGAAATCAGCCATCATTGCCAGTTCACAGCCACCCCCCAGCGCAAAGCCGTTCACAGCGGCAATCCAGGGCTTACGGGTCGTTTTGACGACATGGCTTGTCCAACGGCTGAAAAAGTCATCCGCATAAAATTCCGCTGCGGGCTTATCCGCCATTTCTTTGATGTCCGCGCCTGCGGCAAAGGCCTTTTCACCGCTGCCCGTAATCACCGCACACCCCTGCGACGCATCGGCTTCAAAGGCGGCAAAAGCGGCAATCAGCTCTTCCAGCACCTGCGCGTTCAGCGCATTCAGCGCCTGCGGGCGATTGAGTGTAATCAGCGTGACAGCGTCGCGCTGTTCCACAAGGATGGTTTCATAGGTCATAGGGACTTCCACTCTTCTTCTTGAGGCAAGGGCGCGAAAATGGCGTCCAGCACATCCTGTGTCACACCCTCAGCTGTTGCCGGAGACCATTTGGGTGCGTTATCCTTATCAACAATAACGGCACGCACACCCTCGGTGAAATCGGGCCGCACCAAAACGCGGCTGGCGATGCGATATTCCATCACCATGTTGGCAGCGAAATCGGCGCACGCCAGGCTCTCGCGCAATTGGCGCAACGCAACCTTGCAGGTCTGGGGGGATTTGGTGCGCAATGTTGCCAATTCTTTGGCGGCCCAGTCGGACGGATCGGCTTCGAGTGCCGCCAAAATATCTTCATAGTGGTCGGACGCGAACAGCCGATTAATCTGCGCGATATTACCAACAATACGCGCCTCAGGCGGCGTTGCGGATAAAAGACTTAAAATGCCATCGGCGCGGCTCGGGTCTTCTGCGATGCGCGCTTTGGCCTCGTCCAGCTTTTCTTGTTCCAGATAATGCGTCGCGAGGCCAATGGCGAGGCACTCCGCCCCATCCAGCCGCGCCCCGGTGAGCGCCAGAAAGGCGCCTAAGCGCCCTTCCAGCCGCGACAGATACCAGCCGCCACCGACATCGGGAAATAGGCCAATCCCCGTTTCCGGCATGGCAAAGCGCGTATTGGGCGTCGCCACCCGCAGGCGCGCAGGCTGACTAATCCCAACACCGCCGCCCATTGTGATGCCGTCCATGAAAGCGATAATTGGCTTTTCATAAGTGAACATCAGGTGATTGAGCTGATATTCCTCATAGAAAAAGCGGCGGCCCGATGCCCCGGCATCGTCCAATGCCGATTGACGCAAAAAGGCGATATCGCCCCCTGCGCAAAATCCGCGGCCCTCATGATGATCAATAATGACAGCATCCACGGCGGGGTCATCGCGCCAAGCCAGCAAGGCATTTGTCATCAGACCGACCATATCGCGCGTCAGCGCGTGGATCGCCTTGGGCCGATTAAGGCTAAGAAAGCCAGTTCTTCCTTCAATTCGGGTAAGAACGTCGCTCATGCTTTGGTCAATTCCCGGCCGATAATCATCCGCATAATTTGATTGGTTCCCTCAAGAATCGAATGAACGCGCAGGTCGCGCCAGAAGCGCTCAATGGGGTAGTCCATCAAATAGCCATAGCCGCCATGAAGCTGGAGCGCGCGATCGACAATGGCGGAGCCGCTATCTGTGGCCAACCGCTTCGCCATGGCCGCAAATTTGGTCTTATCGGGCGCATTGGCGGTGACCTTGGCCGCGGCGAGGTAAAGCAGCGCACGCGCAGCTTCCAAATCCGTCGCCATATCGGCCAGCGTGAACTGGGTGTTCTGGAACTCCGCCACCGCTTT